>CAZUFQ010000485.1:0-5731 GCA_964618735.1 uncultured Enterobacteriaceae bacterium | reverse complement strand
CTTTGCCTACTGCGGCTGCGCCATTGTCAGTCAGCCCCACCACCAAGGGCTCGGCTAGGGGTGACCCAATGCCTGCGGTCTGATTATTTCCCGAGAGAATACGGATTTGCGCTGGCGCCGTCGTATCCAAGGTTACCGAGATTTTACCTGTATCGACATTGCCAACTTTATCCGTCCCGATGCAGATGATCGTGTTGGCTCCAAGATTGAGCGGGACTTCCGCCGCTACAAACCGCCGGTTGGCCACTTGCGCGGGGACACCGTTGCACTGCACGCCCGCCTCGGCGCCGTTGACCGTGCCCATCACCAAGTCATTCACTATGCCCGTCACGGCAATAGGCGAAGTGACCACAGTCGCACCGTCTGGCGGCGAGTCGATCGTCACTCGCGGCGGGGTGGAGTCCAGCGTCACCGTGATACTGGCGCTACCGAGGTCGCCGGCGGCGTCTTGGGCTACACAGGTGATGATATTACTGCCCTCTTTCAACAACACCGAGCCGCCAAAGCCGTTAGCGTTAATTCCAGCAGCGTATCCATTGCATGTCACCTCGGTCGCTTGCGCATCCACCGTCCCCGTCACCGCCAAGGTGGACCGATTGGTGGACGAGAGATTGGCCGGAGCCGTGATGGCAATCTGCAGGGTCGTTACACAGGGCAGATCCGAACCATTGCAATCCTCATCAATGCCATTGCCGCAGATCTCCGCCTTCGGCGTCCCGGGCGTACACACCACAGGCTGCCCATTGACGCAGGCAGCGACAGTCTGTTCACAGCCGCCTTGCCCGCAGGTTAATGTCCCCAGCCCTTCGTCTACTTGCCCGTCGCAGTCATCATCCACGTTGTTGCAGATTTCAGCAGACGGCGGGCCTGGGGTCGCGTTACAAGTGGTCCCGGTTCCGGTGATCGTACAAACTTTCGCGCCGTTCCGTCCACAGGCTCCGACACCGACACGGCACGCGGCGCCGACATCAAAGCCTTCATCGACTGTCCCGTCACAATTGTCATCGATCTCGTTACACAGTTCCGTTGCGCCGGGATGGATAGCAGGATTCGCGTCGTTACAGTCCTGGTTATTCGTTACATACCCTGCGGGGGGGACACAGGCCTCTATCGTCGACGCGTTCTCCCCATAGCCGTCATTGTCCGCATCCCGGAAGAACGGCGTCCGCGTCGCGCCTTCATCAATCTGCTGATTGCAATTATTGTCTACACCGTCACATATCTCCTCCGCCCCCGGATATCGCGTCGGATCAAGATCATCGCAATCTCCTTCCTTGACGGTAAAGCTATCCCCGTCCAAGTCATGGTGTTTCCCCACAGGAAACTTGAAGAGCAGCTTCTGCGCCGTCTCCTTCCCCACAAAGATCTGACTGGTGACGCCGCGGTCATCGCCGAGCTGCAAGCTCACCATGAGCGGATTCGGATTGATCGGTAAGGTTAGCGTCAGACCCCTCGCTGTTGCTGCAAACGTCCAGTGATCTCCGGCTTTCTCAATCACCAGTTTCGTGAAGCCGCCGACCGGCCCGGTAAAGGTCCACGTTGTTTTTGACCCTGCCACGACTTGGGTAAACGAGCCGGGCGGCAGCGTTTGCGAGAAGGGACCGATTGATAACGTGACGGATTCCGCGGCCGGGTCGGCGCCGTTGTTGTCTGTACCGAGCCGCAGAGCGCCTTTAGCAGTGAGGATATCGACACCTGACTGCTGTTTATCGTGGACGAGGACACCAGTTCTTAAGGTAAACTTCGCCAGGGAAGTCGCTTGAGCGGAAGAAAGAGCAAGGGGCCACACCACCAGCGTGAGGGCAAAGAAGAGGGCGCGAACCGCTCCCGGACTCTCGCTTGCTGCCTTTCCCCGACGCATGAGTTTCTCTGACCCTTCCTTTGGTAGGGTTTTCAGATAAGGCGCGTGGACCGATGACGTATGGCACGACTGCTGTATTGTTGTCAAGCGAACGGACGGCAAAGGCGGCAAAATGCGTGGTCGAGGGAGCGTAAGGACTCTGCGTCATTCCTCCGCTACCCTTGGGTCGGAAAACGTAACGATGAGTCGTCAACGGTGCGCAAGCGCACCCTACGAGTTACAAGGCATTACGCTGTGGCCGGTCTCCTGACCCCGCCGAGCAGAGGTAGATAGATGATTCGGGGGCTTATCCACTGCGGCGCCATGCTCTCCACGGCTATTTTTATTCACATTCAAAGCATTTGTGAACTGGAAACTTGTTTTCTTGAGACGAGATTTCGCGCAATTGCTCTACTAAGGGCCACGGCTTGAACGCGCTCTCCAGACCGCTGAGGAACGGCCGTAGGCCAGGAAAATGACGGACAAGGACAGTGGACATGTCGTTATTTTCGATCCAATCAAGGCCGACCTGAGTGTAGACCTCCGGTCGATAATCTGTGGTAAAGAACCGATCGCTCTTCAGTCGCCGAGAGGCCATCAAAATAAAGATGCGAAAAGCCGTGTCACTGAAGCCGAAACCCTTGGGAGGCTTTTCCGAGAAGAGCCCCACCATGAGATCCACCTGATCGACATGGTCGTAAACATCTTTCAACTTTTCTCGCCATTTTTTCCTCTCAGCTGGGTCAAACCTTTTCGTCAAGGCTCTGAAAGATCTGATGCGGCGCAAACCAAGTCCTTTGCGAAAATCATTATATCGTGGCAGCCCTCGTTCACGGTCGCGTAGAATATCAACAGCAGCAAGATCGATTTTGAGCCCCGGTTGCTTTTGGCCATCCGCCGTTACCTCATCTTGCGTCTGTAATTCTTGAAGATCTCCCGGGTAGTTCCCTAGGGTAATAGCTCCAGGATGAGCGACGCCGAAGGAGTAGAGCAGGTCGATCATGGGCGCCTCTGCACGAATTTTGCAGACAGAGTCGCCAAGAACTTCACGCAATTTTAGTGGCCCACGGATAAGGTTCCCGTCCTTGGCTGAACAGAAACAAAAATCATCTCGTAAGAGTGGGTGCATACGATAGACTGACACAAACTCTTCTGTTAACGCGTAGGGGACCCCATGATCGTCGGTCTTGGAGCCCAGGATGCCGCTGAAGACCTCGTCTTCGACTCCAAACAGACGTCCGAAATTGCGCCTCACTTGTCTTCCCAAGATGCCCCACCAATTGCCTCTCATGCCAGTGATGACGGTGGGGTGGTGAAGGATAGCCGGGGTCCAATCAACGGTGTGGATTTTCGCTATCA
Organism: uncultured Enterobacteriaceae bacterium; assembly: GCA_964618735.1. Taxonomy (GTDB): domain Bacteria; phylum Desulfobacterota; class Binatia; order Bin18; family Bin18; genus SYOC01. The sequence goes on along the minus strand of CAZUFQ010000485.1, from coordinate 2,532 downwards.
ACCCGGCGTTGATCAGTCGGGCGCGTGCGAATAACTCGTCATCCGACCAGGAGGGATAGGCTTCGTGGAGCCGATCACAAATGGCGTTGTGCTCTAACGTGAACAGGGTGTGCATCAGGTTTAATCCCAGCCACCAGTTTTTGTCGAAACCGGCCAGGTCGCGCCCTGTCGCCTTGTTCAGCGGAAGCATAGAGTCTTTCGAGATCCACAGCTTGCCCTGGGGAAGCGGGCGGTCTTCCAAGAGCCACGGTTTACCATGACGTTCAGAACGGAGCTGTTTCTGGACGTCTGCGTCTCCGTACAACTGCGAAGCATCCCACCAATGCGACGCATAATTCTTATAGATTGGCGCTCCATTTTCATCTGTAGCGGTCTCTTCCTTCAGACCGGTATAGGGAACGCGCAGACGGAATCCATCTTTGCCGGGAGGCCAATCATCACCTGCCGGTAGGGGCATCTCAATCATGTGAGCGGGACAGGGGTCTACTTTCTGATCTTCTAGTGACGCCTCGCGATTTTTATGAAGGAACCAATCGTGCACCATGAATTGAATCCACGCCGCCGCGAGTAAGTTGAGCGACGTCGCCGCTTCGAACTTTTCTCTCGTCATCAATTTGAGGCTAATCAGGCGCGGATTTGGCTCGCCAGGGGAACTGTCGGAAGCCTTTCCAGGCATATTACGACCGAAAGGCGTTCCAACCATGCCTTTGCGAGGGTTTTCTAGATTGTTGAAAGATCCATCGTTCGTGCGGGTTGCTAGGTCAGACGGGTTGGGCTTCCCCATGCTAGTGAATTTCACCGGGTTATATAAGTTCCGGCTTCGCAGTCTTTCACGTATGCCAATCAGTACAGGTAAGCCAAAGGCGCGAGGTAATCGATGCCAGGGAATTACCCAGCGATCGAACCCGGGCCCGAGGCTCGCGAAGAGGCGGAAAAACACTTCTTGCGTCTGGAGGAGAATCCACGCCATGACTGTCCAGGAGGCGGCGGTCTCGAGAGCCCGCCGTCGCACGAGAAGATAAGTCCCCCCGAGAAAGAGGAGAAAGAGCGTTAGCGGACTTACGTACACTCCCCAGCGGTCAACGCCCCAACGCAGGAGTCCCCAGATCACAATCACCCAGAATGCGGCGATCCAGAGCACCGTCCGCCATGCATCGCGTCTCCAGCGGACCGTCAGCAAAAAAAGAATAACGGGCCAGGTTATGAACGCCCAAGAGCCTAAGAGTATCTCACCGCTCAGCAAACTGCTTCGACAGAGAAGATATTCTACCGTGTCTCGCCACTTATCCATACGCCCCTCCCCTTGCGAGGCTAGAAGAAAAACTTGTCTTTATCCTCAAGTTCTTCAGTTTTCTGTGCGGCTCCTCGTCTGGAAGGCGAAAATTGCAGCATTACGAAAGTGTAGGACCAAACGAGCGGAGCCCGCGCCTTTCCCCTCCTGATCAGTGCAAGTTGTAAACCTGTTCACTATTGCTTTTCTCTACTTGATTGTCTAGACCAATAATCGGCGGGATGAATTTGTCTTTGCCATACATAGGAAAAGGGGAGCACCATGACTGAAGGAGACCTCAAGGAGGCGGTAAAACGCGTCGATCACTGGAAAAAAGTGATCTGCTATCTCTATCTTCAGTGTCGGAAGCAGCTTGATGATCTTGTTTACTTCATTGACGTGATCTTGCAGTGGTTCGGGAAAGGACTGGTCATCATCCCTGTTTTTCTCGTGTTGCTGTACTTTTTCGGGGCGCAGATTGGGTTTTACCTCGTTCGCAATGTGTCGTTTTTATCGCCGCAAACGCACCCTTTATCTGAAGAGGACGCTTTCTTCTACGGCTCCATTGGCAATGAGGCCGCAGACGGCATGCCTCAGGCAATATGGGAGGTTCTGCGGAAAGTCTGCCCGCGGCCTGACGCTGAGCCCGAAACGTTCAACACGAAGGAGTTATACGCATACTTCGGACTGATCAAGGGCAAGAATCAGGAGCTTCCGATCGGCTTTTCTAAAAGGAAAGTGTCAATACTGAGATTGCCATTTACAGAGACCGAGCGGATCAGCATCAACTGCGCCCTCTGCCATACGGCGACCTATCGCATCCCTGTCGAACCGTTAAAATGGCAAGTAGTTTCTGAATTCGACGACCGAGTTTACGTCAAAATTGACCCTATGTACAAACGTCAATGGCGAAAGGTGGTTCCTGGCGGCTCGGCTCACCAATTTGCGGCTCGGGAAGGTCTCAAATTTCTTACCGGTTGCGCGGAAAGTCTCACTGCTAGTCATATTATTGCAAAGCAAAAAGATAAGAGGCTCTTCACATGGAAGAACCTTGGCTATTACCTGCTTGTCCCGATTACCCAACAAGGATTCTTGGAACGACGAGAACAATTTGCTTTTGTGGAAAGACAACCGTCCTGGGGAGATGGCCGCTTCGATGCCGTGAATGGCGGGAAAATCAGACTATTGGGAATGCCATCTGATGAATCAATCGGTACGGTCGACATACCTGCAATCTGGCGGACCGATCCCGCGCAAGATCC
>CAZUFQ010000484.1:0-5741 GCA_964618735.1 uncultured Enterobacteriaceae bacterium | reverse complement strand
ACAAATTCCAAAGCCGCCATTGGAGTAAAAATTAGAGAAGGTAAACGAGGAATAGACAAAGAGTGAGGGAACGGAGGATCTAGTCTCCCATCCTCGCCAAGGACCTGGATATGAAAATAACAGCCCGGTGAAATTTCATCACCAAGTTCCATACGCCACATAGCAAGTTCTTGACTCTTAAAGTTTTCGTCCAACTCAACCAAACGGATCTGAATTGATGCCTTGCCTGTTACTACGAATGTCTTCGCGAGTTTCCTGTTGGTCGCGTTGGGGTCCGACGGAGTAATCGTCCAAACACAGCTAACTTCGCCAAAAACTTTATGCTTTCCTCTCCTTCCTCCTTGCTCATACTCTCCATCGCTAACCTTCGTTTTCAAAGGAAATTGTCGAGAGATCTCCCATTTCCCTGGCGTCCTAACTGGAAAGCTACGAATAGTTTCCAAGTTCCTTGCAAAGGCATCAAGAACATTTCCTGCGCTGGGATCAAGGAAATTGTTCGCCACATTCTTCATTGCTCTAATCTCACGCAAGAATTCTTCAAACTCGAACTCCAACTGTGGCACCTATTTGCCCCTCCTCAACCCCTTCTAAGGTGACGACCTTAGGCCAGTTGGTCTCGGTCTTGTTCAAGAACTAAAGCCGCCAGGTGCGGATTTTCACGTGCGAGAGCAATGGTTGTCCATGCCTGATCTGCGTATGGGGGCCAATCATCTGGCTGGATACGAAGCACTTGTGTAGGATCACAGGCATCCGGCAAAGGCTGATAGTCTTTGTCAATACAGACTACGGGTTGACTTGATGCACTGGGTTCCAGTTTTACCCCAACCTTCTCTGAAAGCCGATCTCGGAGATATTGAGGATCAAATGAATTTCCCTCAGTTACATCCCATACGAATGTTTCTATACCACTACGCCACCACCTCGGCCCCAGAAAGTCAGCTAACGCGCCGTGATATTGAAATGGGTTAAGGACACTACCAAGTTCTCCTGTCAGGGCATCCTGTAAAGAAGAGTAGGTAAGACGTAACCTCGTCGCCAAATGATGGGTGTCCAAAAGGAAACATGGGTAAGGCAGGATGCGATGGAGCAGCCATCGCAGGAACGCCAGACCATGACTTGCCTCAACCAACTCGTGAATTGGCGGATGACAAGCTACAATATCTAACCAGGCCTGTCCACACCAAGAAACATCTTCTGGTACGGCCATAAACTTCTCAAGTAGTTGACGGGTTTTGTCTACGTCCTCAGTAGGCCAGTGTTCAGGCAAACGACGGACAGCAGACGCAAGAATAGCAATTTGGTGTATTATTTCCTTTGCTTTTCCTCCTGACTGCTTTGGAAAGACCCACTCCAAATTGTTTGCGCGAGCAAGCACATATAATCGAGATTCAGAAGGAAGAAAAGGAGCAGAAATATCATCTAAGTGAGCTGATCGCAGTGCAAATGCTGTTGGGGTCGGGACAGAACGCGAGTGAGCACGTAGCACCGCAGCTAAAGCTAGCCCATTGACAGGCTGTAAGCCTATCTCATCTAGAGCGTCTCTCTCAGGCCAATCTTCGAGTAAATAGTCAACTAGGACAAGATCTGCTTCTTCAAGTTTCTGCTTCGTCAACTCCTTGGGATGCAGAACAGTGAACTGCACATCGCTCTCCCAAAGATCAAGGGAAGTCCGCTCAGCATCGGGATTGTCATCCACAACGACAACATGCGGTTTGGTTGTTCCCCCCATCATCCCTTCCTTCACTGTGGAAAAACGATCTCGATCGCTGTTGCATAATCTCGGCTGGGTTGCACAAAGCGGATCTCCGCTCCGTACTCTTCTAGCATGCTTCGAGTGATTGGTAACCCGAGCCCCATGCCTTGTCCTAGGACAGGATCAATCTCCACTGTCGTGGATTCAAAAGGTTGAAACCATTGTTCGGCTTCAGCTAAATCCACTGCGACTCCTGTATTCTCGATTCGCAAGGAAATATTTCCATCACCTAAACGCGTTGCCGTTGCTCGAATCTTTCCTCCTTCACCGGATGCTTTTACAGCATTTGTTAACAGGTTTGAGAAAACTGTAGTAAGTTCCGCTGGAAACATCGGAGGAGATTTTATATCGGGTGGTATATCATTCTGTAACGTTATGCCGCGTCGCTCCGAGAGCCGTTCGACTAACCGTGCACCAGCATTGAATCGATCTGCTAAACTTTGACGACTACGTCTTCTTCGAGCATCGGGCGTGACGACATCAAGCAGATAGGATGCCTGCCGTTCCAGACCGCGCTTCAGGTCACCCAATGCAGTTTGGAGCTTTACGAGCCGATGTCCGGAGCCTCCGGGTAATGATTCTTCAGCACGGATTCTAGAGATTGCTTCGTACACTGAGTCCGCCACCCCAAGCAAGCTGTTAATTTCGTGGATGAACGACGCCATCTGGGTGCCTACTGAGGCTAACACCCGTAACATCGCTCGCTCGGATATTAATTTTGACATTGCTCTGGTTGCTAGAGTGATCTTCTCTTCTACACCAGCATGTTCACCGGCTGCCAACTGTCGCTTTGCATCTTGTAGTAATAAAGTTGCGTGCTCGGCATCAACTTCTTCAGAGCTTATAGGCGATCTTTCTGATTTATCTAAGTGTTCCTCCATATTCTCAGCTTCTATTCTGGCCCGCTGCAATCTGCGTCCTTGCCGAACAGAAAATGTTGCTGCTGCTCTCAGTCGTGTAGAAAGATCGATCCCAAGACGGACCATTTTTCGAAGCGATTCAAATGTCGCATCAGTTACGAATCCTTCCCGGTTCACAAGTAGTTTTAGAGAAGAATTCTCTCTTTGAGTAAGAAAAACTCCTCCAAAATAACTCCTATTTCTCAACATACTCAAGAACCAATCAGGATCTTCCTGTTCTTGTTCAAATAAAGCATTGAGGAGATCTTGATTAAGAACCGGGGAAGACCGAGCTCGATTGGAGTAGTCGGCGTCGATTCCAAGCCAATCATTCCCAGGCTCGCCATAAGGAACAATCCTGAACCCTTCCAAAAAAACTCGGACACCACTAGTTTGGTTCGTCCAAGTAACTTCATCCTTTGATCCACTTATACTGCCGTCTCGCACTAGAATCCTCGCCTGAAAGAAAGGCCCATTGTCTGAATCGGGGTGCTCAAGGCTAAAGTCTCGCCTCATGGCATCAGGGTTTTCACGTATCGTTCTACGCATTGGGGCAATTGCGTATCGAACATTTTTTCTCCCTTTTCGGGCGTCGATCTCAATGACCCAACTCGCTGCATGCGCTAGGGTCTGCCAGAACTCATCGCCTCCAGCGAAGTCACCCATCAATTCAATACGACAGCCAGGATCGAGATTAGAACTCTCTCGCACCCGTGGAGCCTCAAATAATAAAAGCTTATCGACTAAATTCTTAGGCAGGGGAAACGTCAGGACCCCGGGAGGCTCAAATGTCCGAGCTTCTGTAATGAATCGTTGACGTTCCGCTGCAGTCCACTTTCTTTTTAAACTTCGTAAAGTAATTACCGTGCCTGTCTTGGTAGAGCTTTGAATTGGTTCAGGTTTAATCTCGACTGGCGGGACATCCTCGAGAGTCTCTTTATCCTCAATCTCGCCCCAGTTGATGCAAGCCCGAATAGCTTCTCTTTTGGAACCATTTACTGACCAGGGGATCGAGTAGACCTCCAGCACTTTTGCGAGCTTATGGGCAGCTAGCCGACCTATTCCTTTTGCCCCGGTGAACCGCCGCTTAAATCGTTTCGATTCACGTGCACCCTGCTCTTTCAGACGTGATGCGATACGCAGAAAACCATCCTCAAACTGTTTAGTCTGCATGCCAACGCCATTATCATCGATAGTGATATACCCTTTTGCAGGATTGTCGAGATTCACTCCATTGACAATAATTTCAGTCGCATCCGCGTCGTACGCATTTTTGATTAATTCTACAAGTGCAGTCGAGTCACGACCGACTAATAGTTCGCCCAGCTCGCGAAAAATGTGAGTGTCAACGGTAAATTGCGCCATGATTCACACAACAATCAAAATAACTATAGTTTCTCGAGCCGAAGCAGTCCTGTCAATGGGCAGGTAGTTAGATTAGTTCTTGACGGCAAAGGGGACCCGCGATAGCGTGCCTTTTAATTTCATGTCAGCAGTATTTGCGACATAGGGAGGAAAAGTATGCAAGAGCAAAACAACGTGAATGGCCAAGCGGAAGCGCAGCGCTTCGCCGAAGCCATCGCGATTGCGAACGTCCCAACACTCCTCATGGTGTTGGTGCAATTGACTGGCGACCCCCGTTGGATGGAGGAGCCCTACCGACCACAACGCGGCCGGGGGATGGGGGATAACGATACCGGCGGGCTTCCAGAGCCGATCCAGGCTGAGATCCGTCAGGCGGCGCTTGAGGCGATCTTAGCGTGGCGTGCGGGCCGTCCAGTGGCCATTCCTGCGCCGGCGTCAGACCTGCGGCTCAAAATGCTGAGTTGGACGATGGATGAGAAGGTTCCTGCCGAATACGACCAGATCATCGCCGCTGAACTTCTTCTGGAAGAGAACGACGTCATAGAGAAGCTGCCTGTCCCGGAAGGCTTCGAGGTCCTGATCATCGGCGCCGGCGTCTCGGGCTTGTGCGCAGCGATCAGGCTCCAACAGGCTGGCATCCCCTTCACCATCCTCGAAAAGAGCACGACGGTAGGAGGAATCTGGCGAGACAATCGGTATCCGGGTGCAGGGGTCGATACCCCGAACCATCTCTACTCGTATTCTTTTGCGCCCTACGACTGGTCGATGTATTTCGCGCTACGGGACGAACTTCATGCCTATCTTGAGCACGTCACCGAGAAGTTCAACTTGCGACCACACATCCGTTTCAACACCGAGGTGGAATCGCTCAACTATGACAAAAAGACCCAACGCTGGGCGGTCTCTGTGAAGCATACCGACGGGGCACGGGAAACACACACAGCCAACGTCGTCATCAGCGCCGTGGGGATCTTCAACCCAATCAAGATGCCAAACATCAAAGGGCTCGATCGCTTCAAGGGTCCCTGCTTTCATACGGCGGAATGGCCCGCGAATCTTGATCTCACGGGGAAGCGCGTGGCGATGATCGGTAACGGCGCCAGCGCCATGCAGACCGGTCCCGAGATTCAAAACATCGTGAAGTCGCTCACGATCTTCCAAAAGTCAGCGCATTGGGTGGCGCCTAATGATCAATTTCGCAAGCCGATCCCGGAAGAGCTGCGGTTCCTGCTCCGCGAAGTGCCAGTGTACCGAACGTGGTATCGGCTGCGCATCGGCTGGACGTATGGCGACCGGCTCCACTCTGCACTGCAGAAGGACCCCAACTGGCCGTATGCTGATCGATCGCTCAACAAAATCAACGATTCACATCGCGCCTATTTTACGCAGTACATTGCCTCGGAGATCGGCAACAGGACCGACCTGTTAGAGAAAGTCGTTCCTCCTTACCCGCCTTTCGGCAAACGCATGCTGATGGACAACGGCTGGTACCGCATGCTGCTCAACGAGAAGGTGACACTCGTCTCAGACCCTATCGTCGAGATCGGTCCTGATCGGATCATCACCAAAGATGGCAAAGAGTATGAAGCCGACGTGTTGGTGGTGGCCACCGGCTTTGACGTGTTGCGTTTCCTCACGGCCTTTGAGACGCGAGGACGCTCGGGGCGCAGCTTACGCGAAGTGTGGAATGATGACGACGCTCGGGCTTACCTCGGTCTGTCTAT
>CAZUFQ010000483.1:0-5742 GCA_964618735.1 uncultured Enterobacteriaceae bacterium | reverse complement strand
TGTACTGGTGATGCTCGCCGAATCGCCGCCACTGATAGTGGCCGCCCGGATCCAGATCCAGGCTTTCGGGGATATGGATCGGCGGATAGGCGGCCTCATGCCGCGCCATCACCTCGCGCTGTATCACCTCCAGGCCGACTCCATCGCTCCGGCGGGGGGTTCCGGTAAAGGTCCGCTGCACCAGAACTCCGCCCAGGGCGCTTGACCCCAACACTCGGCCACACCGGTTGCATAGCCGCGGTGGGAATCCTCAACGCCCAGCGGCTGCAACGGCTGTCGGTCGATGGCCTGACCCAGGTGGCCAGCCGCGGCGCCACGGAGGAGTTCCTGGAAAACCAGCTCACGCTGCATCCCGACCGCTCGGTGGCGGTGCTGGTCATGGACCTGGACCATTTCAAGGAGGTCAACGACCTGGGTACCGGTCCCGAGGGGGAGAAGCACCTGGCCGGGGACGCCGCCCTGCAAGAAGCGGCTCGCCGCCTGAAGAGCGTCATGCCGGAAGGCAGTCTCCTCGGCCGCTGGGGCGGGGATGAATTCGTGGCCGTCCTGCCGGACACGGACGACCTGGGAGCCAGGGCCATGGCTGAGCGCTTACGCCAGGGGATAACTCAGGAGCCGGTCAGGGGCAAAGATACTCCGTTCCACCTCGATTTGAGCGTAGGTCACAGCGTCGGCGGGGGCTGGTCGGGACCGACCACCGCTCAGGCGCTCTTCAACGAGGCGGACGGCCGCATGTACGCCGTCAAGCAGCAGCACCACGCGGGCCCGTCCGCCGAGGGCGGGTCCCAACTGGCGTTCACCTTCTAAGCTGCTGGCGAGGGGGCCCTTTTCAGAGTTCTTTGATGGTTTCTAGGTATTGTTACAAAAACAGAGAAATCGAGGGTCCCAAGATGCTCAGCTTCGTTCGCGATTCCTTCCCCCTTACCGGCCGCCGCATCGACTCCGCCACTCTGACCGGCTCGCGCCAGGCCCTGGCCGAGCAGGCCAACCACATTCTGGACAGCGTGGAAACTTCCGACTTCGCCCGCTCCCGGGACGGCAACCACCTGGTGGTGGACCGCCGCCAGGGAAATCAGGTCACCCAGGAGGAGACCTGGTTCTTTCCCAAGCTGCCGCTCTCGGTGGCCATGTACCCGGGCGAGGCCGAAGACCGGACCAGCACCACCCGCTGCCAGCTCCGTCTGGAGGACGGCCGCCTCAGCCTCGAAAAGACCTGCCAGACCCTGCCGGGCAGTCCCGACCAGCCCGACTGGCTGGCCACCAACCCCGCCCCCACTTCCCGGGCCGGCCTGGCCGGCAGGATCCTGGCCGCGGTGGGTGGCTACAACCTGGCGGGATGAACCCCACCCTATTTTGTCTGCTCATCGGCTTGCTCCTGACGGCTTTCCCGGCCGGGGCTCAGGTCGGCCCTACTCACGGGGGCTCCAAGGAGGCCCACAGCGCCAAGGCCCGAGTCCGTTCCTTCAACCTCCATCCGGCCCGGCTGAACGCCGGCGAGGAGAGCGACGAAGAGCCCGACCACGTGGACGGCTCCAAGCTTTTCACCGGCGACACGGAGACCTCGCCGGTGGGGGAGTGGAGCCTGAGCGCCGCCTATCTCCTCTCGGACGCCCACCAGGCCTTCGATGACACCACGCAGCTGGCTCCCTTGGGCAGCCACCGGCGCTCCGACCTCTACGTGGCCAGCCTGAGCTCAGTGCGTCGCTACAACGGGTCGACTGGAGCCTTCATCAATGTGTTTGCCTCGGGTGGCGGCCTCGGTTTGGCGACGCGGGAGATTTTTGGCCCAGATGGGAATCTCTACGTCAATAGTCAGACAAACCAGGTGCTCCGTTACAACGGGACGACCGGAGCCTTTATGGATGTCTTCGCCTCTGGAGGCGGGCTGTCTTTTCCCAATCAGTTGGTATTCGGGCCGGATGGCAACCTCTACGTGGCGGGGGAGCTTAGCGGCGTCGCGCGCTACAATGGCGCGACCGGGGCCTTCATCGATAATTTTGTGCCGCAAACCCCCGGAGGGTTGCAACACGCCGTGGGGCTTGTCTTCGCCCCCTTTACCGTCGGCGCCAACACCGCCACCGGCGTCCGCGCCCTCTTCCGCAACACCACTGGTCTTCTCAATACCGCCACCGGCGCCTGGGCGCTCTCCCACAACACCACCGGAGGCTTCAACACCGCCAGCGGCGCTGAGGCGCTCTACCGCAACACCATTGGCAATTCGAACACCGCCAGCGGAACGTGGGCGCTCGTGGCCAACACTATAGGATTCGAGAATACCGCTCTCGGCGTCGGGGCGCTTGACGCCACCACCACGGGCCATAAGAACCTCGCCGTCGGCCACTGGGCGGGCAGTAAACTGGTGAGCGGGGATCAGAACATCTATCTAGGCAACCAGGGGGAGGAGACTGAATCGAATACATTGCGCCTTGGAGAAGAGCAAACCCGGGCGTTTATTGCTGGCGTAAGTAGCACGCCCATAGTAGGTAACACCGTCTTGATCGATAGCAATGGGCAGCTGGGGGCTTTAGTCTCCTCGGCGCGCTATAAGCAGGATATTGAGCCGCTGGGAGAACAGGGGAGAAAGCTGCAGCAGCTCCAGCCCGTTGCGTTTCATTACAAACAGTTACCCCAGGGTCCGCTGCAGTATGGGCTGATCGCGGAAGAAGTGGCGAAGGTCTACCCCGAGCTAGTGACGCGCAACGCCAAAGGGGAAATAGAAGGCGTGCGGTATGATGAACTCACCTCGTTGTTATTAAATGAAGTGCAACGACAGCAACAGCAACTGGCTGCGATGAAGGTGCAGCACGAGCAGGTGCAGGCGCGACAGCAGCAGGAGATTGTGGCGTTGAAAGCTGCGCTGGAGCAACAGAATGCGACCTTGGCCGCACGCCTCATGCAGCTGGAGGAAGCGGCAGCACGGACAGCCACACTGGCCGAACGCTAAGAGGCGCGCTTAAAATTACGTGCTCACGCCCCTAATGGGGCTCCGAACTATAGGGAAGATAGGAAACGGCAAATCGGAGAACTAAGAGAGTTATCCCTCTTGCGTCCAATCTTCAACGTAGCGTTGGAGAAGTGACATCGGGCGGGCTCCCCCCGGAGCCCGCTCAGACTACTCCTTCACTCCAGTTAACGTTATCAAGACACATTCTGGTCGAGAACCGAGTCGCACTCGCCATGTGTATCCAATCCCACGGTTGACGAAGATATGACCTCGACCGAAGGGCGAGAGCCCGCCCCAGAATTGCCGATTGACCGTGGCGGTGAATAGGGGAGGAAATGGCGGAATGCGCACTTGTCCTCCGTGGGTGTGCCCGCAAAGCAACAAGTCAACGCTGTTGTCAGGTAAGAACGGAGCGATGTCTGGATTGTGACAGAGGACGAGACGGGGCGCTGTGGCAGGAATGTCGTGCAGCGGCCTCACTCGTGCGCGACCGCTTTGTATTTCGTCGATGCCGAGCAGGGCGAGCGGGTGCTTTCCTCCACCGATGAATTGCCATTCGTTCCGCAACACAGTGACCTGCGCGCGTTCGAGTGCGGCAATAACGAGGGATTCGACTCCCGGGAGCCCGACATCGCCTGGGTAGTTGACCGCGTAATCATGATTGCCTAACACCGCGAAGACGCCGCTGCTCGCCTGCAGCGGCTGCAACAATACAGTCAGGTCGTCCACGTTGTCTGGCCGAGTATCCACATAGTCGCCCGTGAGGACGATCAGATCTGGCTGTAGCGCCTGGGCGGTCTCGATGGCGTGTTGTAGCAGCCGCCGAGGAACACTCGAGCCGAAATGGAGATCACTAAGGTGGACGATACGCAAGCCATCGAGATTGAGCGGTAAGCCCTTGATGGGGATCGTGAGTCGTCGGACTCTCAACCAAGAAGGTTCTACAAAATAGGCGTATGCACCGAGACCAGGGGCGCCAAGCAGCAGCAAGGCCGAGAAGAGGCGATGAGCCGTAGGTGCGTGCGCGAGTGCTTTGGAGATCTTTCTCCGTCGCGCTTTCCCAGGCGACAATGGGGCAAGCGTAACGGCGTCTTCAGGAGGAGCGTGATAGTGTAGCGCAACAGATCTCATTCGTATGCCTTTGCGATAAGAGGATGCGATCCAGTGTGAAATCCTTAGCCCGACTATTGAAAGCTTCTTTCAAATGATATCACTTTTGCAGTTGCGAACGAAAAAGCCTTCCAGGTTGCCCTTTTGGCTATGCCTCTGGATAGGACCGTTTTGGCGCCATATAGTGCGCCCGTTCCCTGGGCATTGTTAGAGAGAACTGAAAGAGTAACCGGTACACTATTAGGAAGAAAGGGGAACGGCATGGAATATCATCCCGGCATCTATGCGGCGCGGCGGGAAGCCTTTGTGGCGGCGATGGGCGAAGGGATTGCGATTTTTCCGGCGGCGCCTGAATCGATCCGCTCAAACGACACTGGCTATCGCTACCGCCAGGACAGTGATTTTTATTATCTCACTGGTTTTCCAGAACCTGAAGCGCTTTGCCTTCTTTCCCCGCAGCATGAGAAAGAACGGTTCATCTTGTTCGTCCGCCCCCGTGATAAAGAAAAAGAAGTGTGGACGGGCCGACGGTTTGGCGCCGAGGGGGCGCTGGAAATTTTTGGCGCAGACGCCGCCTACACTATCGATAAGCTTGACGAAATTCTTCCGCAGCATTTGGCGACCACAGAAAAGGTCTATTACAACCTTGGCCGAGACGAGCGTATGAACGCCAAGGTGCTCGACCTCATGAACCGTGCGCGCATGATGCGGCCCCGAAATGGGCGCGGTCCAGTCTCGCTTATTGATCCGGGAGAAACTTTACATGAGTTGCGTCTTTTTAAGTCCGAGGGAGAACTCGGATTGATGCAGCGTGCGATTACCGCGTCGACTGCTGCTCATCAGGCCGCCATGGCGCAAACGCGACCCGGGATGTACGAGTACGAAATTGAAGCGCTCCTGGAGTTTCAATTCCGTCGGCTGGGGGCGCAGGGTCCTGCATATCCTTCCATTGTGGCGTCTGGAGCCAATGCGACCATTCTCCATTACATCGAAAATACCCGCCAGATGCAGGACGGAGACTTGTTATTGATCGATGCAGCTGCCGAGTTTTCTTGTTACTGCTCTGACGTGACCCGCACCTTTCCGGTGGGGGCGCAATTCTTGCCGGTCCAGCGTGATATCTATTCGTTGGTCTTAACGTCGCAGAAAGAAGCGATCGCGATGATTCGCCCCGGCGTGCGGTTCGACGACGTGCATATGCGAGCGACGGAGATTTTGGTTGATGGTCTACGCGGGTTCGGCCTCCTCAGCGGCGAGACCAAAGAGATCGTTGAAAAAGGGGAACATCGAAAATTTTATATGCACCGCACCAGCCACTGGTTGGGGATGGATGTGCATGACGTAGGGAAATATAAACTTGGTGATGAATCCCGCGTGCTGGAACCGGGGATGGTGCTGACCGTCGAGCCTGGGATCTATATCGCCGAAGACGCCGAAGGGGTCGACGCCCGTTTTCGCGGCATCGGGGTGCGCATTGAAGATGACGTCCTAGTGACCGCTAACGGACATGAAGTGCTCACAAAGGCGATTCCTAAAGAGATTGAAGATATTCAAGCGCTGCGGAAGGGGATGTAATGAAAATTGGGGGACGTTGGGGAAGCGTACTCACTGGTTGTTTATTGCTGGTGAGTGGAGGGTGTACGGTTCAACAGCAACAGCAAGTGCTAGGGTCGGTTGGTCAGTTCATT
>CAZUFQ010000482.1:0-5749 GCA_964618735.1 uncultured Enterobacteriaceae bacterium | reverse complement strand
TTCAATAAAGAGCGCAGGGCCCTGCACTTGCTGGGCGATATGCAAGAGTTGTTCCCCGAACTCGCGCGCCGCCGCCAAATTGGCTTGTACATGGTGCAACACCCACAAGCCGCGGAGAACCGAAAAAACCTGCTGCGGCTCTCCTCCTTGCTGACACAATACACGCGCCCGCGTATATGCCTGTTGCACTTCCGGGGCGGAGGGCCCTTTCACAGCCTGAAGAGAAGCAGCTAAAGCAAGCTGCAAGGTCAGTTCCTGTTGCGCGCGCTCGGGCGCATTTGGGAGAGCATTGAGCAGTTCCAAGGCTAAGCTGAGGTAATCAACGACCTCGGCATGGGCCGAGTGTCGCGCCGCTTGTTGCCCAGCTTTCTGTAGGTACTCGATCGCCTTCTCCGCATTTCTACTCCGACTATAGTGATGCGCCAACTCGCTGTAGTGATCTTCGAGCCGAGTATGATTGAGACTTTCGATCGCTTGCGCGATCTGTTCATGCAGAGTTTTGCGGTGTTCGATGAGCACCGAAGCATACGCCACTTCCTGTGTAAGGACATGCTTAAAGAGATATTCCACTTCTGGAAACGCGGGCTGTTCGTAAAGAAATTCTTTCTGTTGCAGTGCGGAGAGCAGATGATACAGCTCAGCTTCGGACTGGGGAAGGACGTGGCGAATCAGACTCGACGAAAATTCGCGGCCAATGACGGACAATTGTTGGAGTAGCGTCTTTTCTTCTGGGGCCAAGCGGTCAATACGAGCGGCGAGCACGCCTTGGACCGTAGCCGGAATCTGTAGGGGCGCGCTCATTGATGCACCCGTTCCCCCTGGGCCGACATGGAGGTCGGTCCTCACAGGGATGACCCCCTGCTCGCGCAACTCTTGGACAATCTCTTCCATGAAGAACGGGGTGCCTTCAGTCTTTTCCAAGATCAGGCGTTTGAGGGCATAAAGATTATCATCTATTCCCCTCACCCCAACCCTCTCCCCGCTGGGGCGAGGGAGGTTCCCCTCTCCTCGTTGAGGAGAGGGCCAGGGTGAGGAGCCAACGCCCAGCAACACATCAAGAAATTCCTCAGCCTCCTCTTTTCTCAAAGGCGCTAACCGCAGCTGCGTGTAGTACGTCTTCTGACCCCACTCATGGCGATACTCTGGACGATAGTTCACGAGCAACAGAATCCGCGCGCCGGCTACGCTTTCACTTAACACGTCCAGGAATCCCTGAGTCTCCGCATCAACCCAGTGCAGATCCTCGAAAATCAGAACGAGCGGCTGATTGAGGCTTTCGCGCAAAAATAACCTCTTGAGGGCGTCAACCGTGCGCTGACGACGAAGCTGCGCATCTATTTGCTGTAGGTTGGCCGATGGGTCCTCGACGCCAAGTAGGGCAAAGAGATAGGGCAGTATGTTTTCCAGACTGCGGTCCAGAGTCAACACTTTGCCGGTGACTTTCTCCTTCCGAGTGCGCTCATCGTCTCGAGGTTGGATTTGAAAATAATTCTTTAGCAATTCGATCAAGGGAAGATACGGTGACCCTTTGCCATGCGAGACCGCGTCGGTTTGGAGCATGAGTAAGGGGGCGCCACCGTACGCCCCTACAAATTCGTGGAACAGACGTGATTTCCCCAACCCTGGTTCACCCATGGCCCCGACAATCTGTCCGCGGCTGACTTTAGCTTGATCGAGAGCCTGCTGCAGTTGCTGCAACTCCGCCTGTCGCCCTACGAAACGCGTGAAGCCCCGTCGGGCCGCGACTTGGAGCCGGGTGCGGAGTGGGCCTGCACCGAGCACTTCATAGACGTTGAATGGCTCTTCTACGCCCTTGATCTGGGTCTTGCCTAGATTTCTAAACTCAAAATAGCCGTTGGTCAGCTTGTGGGTGTAATCCGTCACCAGAATCGAGCCCGGCGCGGCCAGTTGTTCCATCCGTGCGGCCAAGTTGGTCGAGTGGCCAATCGGGATATAATCAGCATGCAGATCATCTTTCCGGATCGATCGCACCACGACCTCGCCCGTATTCAGCCCTACGCGCATGAGGAGCGGGGGCTGCCCCTTTGCTCGGAGGGCGTCGGTATAGCGACGCATCTCCTCTTGCATGTGCAGGGCGGCATACAGCGCCCGTTGAGGATGATCCTCGTGAGCAATGGGTGCGCCAAACAAGGCAAAGACGCCATCTCCCAACACTTGGGCAACATAGCCGTCGTAGCGATGCACGGCGTCCATCATGAGCTGCAAGGCCGGGTCGATAATGGCGCGCGCTTCTTCCGGGTCCAGCCCCTCAATCAATGCAGTCGAGCCTTTGAGATCGGCAAACAGAGCAGTGATCGTTTTGCGCTCGCCGTCGGCGGAGCCTCGGGACTCCATCGCCGCTTGCTCGGCGCGAATACGTTCAGCCAGATGCGCCGGAGTGTAAGAAGCTGGGGATTGGGGATTAGGGGTTGGGGATTGGGTCGAACTCGGAACTCGGAACTCAGAACTCGGAACGAACGCTTCGCCCTGGCCTACCCACACCAACACCTTGCCGTCTTCGTCAATGGCGACACGTTTGGCGTCGATCAAATCCGCTTTAAGGTCCTCGATGTACTCATCATCGATGCTGAAGCGGCGTTTGAGCACTCGATAGGCTATCCGCCCCTCGCGCTCCAACAACTCTCGCACTTGCGCCAGGGTTTCCTCGAAGGTCATCGACTGCCCTCCTTCGTTACCGATTAGCCTAACCGATCCGATATCTACTCGGCAGGGACGCCGAGGCTGCGTCCCTTATGTCCATGTAGAAAGAATCATTCCATACGCTGCGGCGTAAAGCGTGTAATATCGTACCCATCAATGACGCTCGGTTGCCCAAACAGTTCGACTGCAGGAGATACCTCGGCTAGAGACAAAGTGAGATAGAAGAGGCGCTGGGCGTCGGCTGGCATCTTCTCCAATGAGAATTGCTCTAGATACGGCAAGACCTCTTCCATGCGAGTCAGCATAGCATCATAAAACGCGTTAATCTCAGTCATGGTGCTGGCTTGGCGTTTAGCGCTGCGCTCGGGTTCGGTCGCCAGCGACCATGCCATCCATTTCTCAAGGTCACGAAACGCTTCCGGCAGTAACGCTTCAGGCATGGGTCACCTCTTTTTCCGCCTCAGGAAACGTTGCGTCGACTGGCTGACCGGCGATCATTTGTTGAACAACGTGATGGCTATGCCGTATCAGAAGTTCCTCATCATGAAGGACGAACGATTTCTTGGCTCCAGAAGAGAGCACAGACTGTGTCTCTTCAAAGGTGCGGCCATCCTCCAAGATCACATCCCGAAAAAAGACGTGTCCGTACTCTTGGCTAAATCGCTGACCAGGAGTTTTCGCTTTAGGAAAGTACTGAGTCGATTGCCAAATGGTGCGATCCACCGCGACGGGCCAGAACTGGTGGGTGAAATAGGACCCTTCAGAGACATCGACAAAAAAGCAGGGGAATATGGTGTTAAGGTCCAGCGTCCAGGTTTTGTCACGTAAAGGATTCACTCCTGACGGAAGATTGTCCAGTGCAAAATCCTTACGGATGATAAAAGCGCCATAGCGAAAGGCCAACGCCGCCACAGGACTCGGCTTGAAGTCCGCATTGCCAAACAACGAGGCGCGGGCATGACGAGGAAACAGCTGCATGTGCAAGGCGTGCGCGTAGGGATTGGCTTTACTGGTGAAGGAGTCAGGAACGGAGCGGCGATGAAGAAACGGCACATGATAGATTTCTTGAAAGGCGTCTTTGGCGATCTTCCAGTTGGCTCTCACCTCGGTAGTCCACGAAGCGCTGGTAGCCGAAAACTCTGCAAACGGATAACCATGCAGACCAGGGCCCAGTTCACCCAAATACTCTTGCAAAGTTTCTTGCGGGTTCGGGTCCACGTTGACAAAGATGAATCCTTCCCACACATCAACCGCGACCGGGGTCAGCTCCAGTTCGTCTTTCTTGAGGTCGAAGAAACTTTCTTCATCTGGGACGAACCGCAGCTTGCCGTCCAAAGCGTAGGACCAATTGTGAAACTTGCAGGTGAACACCTGACAGGACCCCTGCTTGTTCCAGATGACCTTATTGCCGCGGTGAGAACAGATGTTGTGGAAGGCATGAATGCCGCCATCTTTGCCGCGCACGACAATGACCGAAGTCTGACACACCGCGATGTCTTTCACCAAGTAGTCGCCAGGTTTGGGAATCCGTTCGACCCGGCCGACATTCAGCCAGACTTTCTTAAAGATATGCTCTTGCTCTAAGCGAAACTGTTCTTCCGAGGTGAAAACATCTGCAGGCAGTGGCGCCTTTCCCAAGTGAGGATACTTATCATGCCACTTGCCGCTATGCGCTTTCCCATTCGTTCCCCTAGTCGCCGATCCGTTGGTTGCAGCCATAATGATCCCTCCTGAATGCTGTTCTCCAATCAGCAGCTCTGCGGTTCAGCACTCTATAAGGCTTAATGGTATTGTCAATGGAGCGAACTAGCAAGGCAGATGCTCCTCTGACGTCCGCTCACGGAATATACACCCGCCCCGCGCCTCGATAACGGTCAAGATACAGCCCCAACTCGACCAGACGATCGGCACATGCTTCCCGATACCGCCGTTCTACTATGCGATCCAGACTACTAATCGTTACTACAGGAAGTGCAGCAGGATGGTTCTCCTCACGGATCACTTGCTCTAATGAGTCCTCTCCATCCATATTGCGATTTCCCGTTAGCAGCAGCATGCTGTGAGATTGCACGAACTGCCATACTTCACGGTCGGTGCTCGATAAGGGCAATCCGACTTCAACGAATATTACGAACCGAAAAAGCTCCAGATCTCTCCAATCGCTGGTCGTCAACGTGCTCCACAATAATGCTGCATGGCCTTCGATATTATGATCCACTAGAACAGCGATCATACTTCGCCACGGGCAGCTTTGCGCGCTTTGAGCTTCGCGATGATAGCTTCATGGCCCGGTTGTGGAGGGAGCTGTGCAATCTGCGCCAAGCGGTCTCGATTCTGAGCGTCCCAGTACCGACGGTTCGCAGCTGCATGTTCTACGATCTGCTGATATTCAGCTTCGACCGCATCTCGGTGAGCACTAAGGTAACTCAACACCTCCGCCAGTTGCTCTGCTGAGAGATTAAGCCAGTGTTGGATTAAGTGCGGCGGCCACTCCGCTTTCAGATACGTCATGATGTCGTAGAGGGTAATGCGTGTGCCCGCCACCGTGAGTCCACGTTCCGTACGAATGATCGCGGTAGAGGGAGTTCCTGTTTCCAGCATAGTGACGTGTCCTTGAGCTTTCTCTTTTTACTTTACGCGTAGCATTCTCTTGCACGTCTCGCAACGCAAAAAATGGGCGAACTCCTGATTACTTTGGTGCAGTCTATTCCATAAATCCCCCTGCGCTGTCGCGCTTCTCTCCCTTAGCGAGGGGAGATAGGGGGATTTACTCACGCGGGGTAAAAAAGTGGACGAATGTTTTGTAGTCCAATTTAGCCGAGGTTAAACACCCGAGCGGCGTTATCCCACAACAGCTTGCGCTTGGACTCTTGGGAGAGCGGTTGCTTGAGCATTGCTTCCACACCCCAAGGATAAGTGCCGTCAGGATGCGGATAGTCTGAGTCCCAGGTGAAGTTGTCATCGCCAACTAGTTCGACCGCAGCTTTCATGGTTGGCTCGTCGCCACGGAACGCGACACAGACATTGCTCTTAAAGTATTCAGTCGGACGCCGGGTGAGGTACTCGTGCTCGGCGTTGCCGCTGAAGC
>CAZUFQ010000481.1:0-5751 GCA_964618735.1 uncultured Enterobacteriaceae bacterium | reverse complement strand
TTTTCTTTGGCTTTCTCTCGGTCAGCCTTATTAGGAAATTTTTCTGGCGCTAAGTCTTCGGTGGCCGAGAGTAACGCCGGCAGGGCGCATGCGACAGTTTCAAAACCGCTATCGGTCTCGCGCTCGACCGTTATCGTCTGTCGATTCACAGTCAGCGTGCGCACAGCGGTCACCTGCGGCAGGTCGAGCAATTCAGCGACTTCTGGACCGACCTGCCCCGTCTCGGCATCGGTACTGAAACGGCCACATAGGATGAGATCGTATCCCTCTTTCTTAAGTGCGAACGCGAGCGCACGTGCAGTTGCAAGCGTATCGGCGCCGGCAAAAGCCCGATCGACCAGATGGAGCCCGCGATCCGCGCCCAGAGCCAGACAATGTTCGAGTGCGGCTCGCGCTTGCGGAGGACCCATAGTCATAGCAACGACTTCACCACCATGCGCCCCGCGCAACTCGACGGCTTTCAGGAGGGCGCGCACGTCGAACGAACTCACTTCAGAAGGAACCCCTTCACGCTTGAGGGTTTTGGTTTCGGGATCGAGTTTCATCGCAGAAACGACCGGCACTTGCTTGATCAGCACAATAATTTTCATGCAGTGTCTGACTCCTTAGAGTTGTTCGGCGACTCCGCATTAAGCACAGTTCGCCTGAAGATCTCCCAAGCGGGAATTCATTTGCGCAATACCAAGAGAAAGCGTTGTTGGCGCCACTTCGGGAAACCTCTGCGGACACACTTCTCATACCTTAGGAAAAAAAACAAGTTTGGTTACAGGAGGGGCTCCTATTGAAGGGAGGCTCCTCCCTCTGTCTGACCCTGCCGATCCCTCTGCTTCTCCGATCTGGACAATTTCTTACGATCAGGCACAAGGTGGAGGGATATGAGCAAAGGAATCATGAAGGAGGAACCCTACTATGCAGTCACGTTATGGAGACGTTGCCGTCACCCTCGCGGATTACATTGCGACGGTTGAGATTCAACGCGGACCTAACAACTTTTTCGACATCGATCTGATTCGGTCTCTCGCTGACGCATTTGAAGCGTTAGATAACGAGGCAGAGTGTCGCGCGATCGTGTTAGCAGCGGAAGGCAAGAACTTCTGCGCGGGCGCCAATTTTCACAATGCTGGAAATCAAGGCGAACGGGCAGCACGAATGACAGAGGTTGAGAATCCCTTGTACGCTGAAGCGGTGCGGCTTTTTGCGTGCCGCAAGCCGACGGTTGGCGCTATTCAAGGAGCGGCGATCGGTGGAGGCTTCGGCTTGTCGCTCGTGCCGGATTTTCGCGTGCTCTGTCCGGAAACTCGCTTTGCCGCCAATTTCGTCAAACTAGGCTTTCATCCTGGCTTTGGACTGACTTACACGTTGCCGCGTCTTATCGGCCCACAGCGCGCCAATTTGATCCTTTATACAGGACGACGCATTAACGGCGAGGAAGCGTTTGCCTGGGGGTTGGGAGAAGTTTTCACCTCTTTAGAAAACGTGCGCGCCGCCGCCGTGGAGTTGGCGAAAGAGATTGCAGAGAATGCGCCACTGGCTGTGCAGTCTACCAGAGCAACCATGCGCGCGGGGATTGCCGCGGCGGTGAAGGCGGCCACGGACCATGAGTTCAAAGAACAAAGCTGGTTGCAAAAGACCGAAGATCATAAAGAAGGACTCCGCGCGGTGGCGGAGCGTCGTCCTGGTCATTTCGTTGGACGTTGAGTCGAACGGCGCTTCACAGCACATGGCGTGAGCAAAGAGAGAGACATTGTCTACAAATGAGAAAGTATGTATGGTTTTCTCTATCTTAAAAAAATAAGGAGGAAGATTAAGTATGCGGTATCGAAAGAGAGTGATGGCTGGATTGTTGGCGTTTTGGGGGTGCCTGAGCGTAGGGCCAGCGGTGGCGGACAATGAGCAATCTCGTATCAAACAAGGCTTCGACATTGCCCCAGTCCTTCTTCCTCTGAATCTGCATGGCAAAAGAAAAGATCTCGTTGGTCTTGGCAGCTATCTGGTGAATGCCGTAGGTGGTTGTAACGATTGTCACACCTGGAATCCGAGCATACCTCCGAATGGGTCGTCGTATGCTCAAGGGGGAAATCCGTTCTTAGGGCAGCCAAAAGAGATTGATCCCAAGTTCTATCTTGGCGGGGGACGATTTTTCTTCAATGCTCCCTATCCAGTGGCGCTGAATGGCTGTGTCATTTCGCGCAACATCACGCCTTTTGAAGACGGTAAGCCAGCGGGCCTTACGTTGGATCAGTTTATCAATGTCATGCGTACAGGCGGGGACCCTGATGACACGAACGTTCCTCCACGACTGCTGCAAGTGATGCCGTGGCCCGTATACCAAGACCTGACCGATAGCGATCTGCGTGCGATGTACGAATATCTCCGTGTTATTCCCGCCGTTCAAGGCGAACCTCAGTGCCCCCAATAATAATCAGTGGGAGATAAAAGCTCCACATCTCGATATCAGAAGATCTTGTTGGCCCTTGGAGCGAAATGAGGTCTTCTCCTTTCCTTCACACAATCATATGCACGGCGGTCGCTTTGAACGCGGCAGCGACTCGCTTTCCTTCCCGCAAGTCAAGCAGCGCCATTGAAGGTCGAGTCACAAATGCCGCCAGTGGGAAGCCGCAATCGAGGTGCACTTTGAAAGCGGTCCCCCAAGGAATGACGCGCTGCACGGTGGCAGGGAAATGATTGCGCGCACTCGAAGAAATGTGCTCCGCTGCGAATTCGACTAGAGTCACTTCCTCAGGCCGAATGCAAACAGTCACCTCTGTTCCCGCGAGTAAAGAAGAGGTGACTGTCAGTTGCTGACCGGAGCCGACTCGCACCTCAGCTATCCCTTCGGTTTGCGAGACGACCCGGCCACGCAAGATCGTTTCTATCCCAACAAAATTCGCAACAGTTTCGTTGACTGGTTGACTGAAGACCTCTTCGAGGGAGCCGAGCTGGAGAATTTCTCCTTGGTCCATGACTGCGACACGGTCGCCGAGACGCAACGCTTCGAGGCGATCATGCGTCACCAGGAGGGTCGTGACCTGCGTTTGTCTTTGCAGGCGATGAAAGGTCTCAACTAGTGATTCGCGCGTCAATGGATCTAACGCTGAAAACGGCTCGTCAAGAAGCAAGAGTTCAGGCTCAAGCACGAAAGCGCGGGCCAAGCTCGTGCGCTGAGCCTCACCTCCAGATAAGGTGCGCGCCTGTCGCTGAGCAAGATGTGTAATCCCGAGGCGCTCAAGCCAGAGTGCGACGCGCTCACGGATCACCGTCTTCGCGACACGGCGCAATTTGAGACCGCTAGCGACATTTTCATAAACGGTCGTGTCGAATAAGAGCGGCTCCTGAAAGACGACCGCGAGACGACGACGAAAGGTTAACGGCGGATGCTGCAGATCAACGATGTGTCCATCAAAGCGGAAAACGCCGGAAACTGGTTCACGAAGACAAGCAAGCGTTTGTAGCAGCGTGCTTTTCCCTGCGCCATTGGGACCGATGATGGTTAACACCTCATGACGGTTGATAGCGAGGCTTGGAACTAAAAGAAGCGTGTCCCCATTCGCTTCGACACGGAGCTGCTGGACTGTTAGTATGGTGTGTGAGGAATCCACTCAAGATACTCGTGCTTCGACAGAGCCTGTCCTGAGCCTGTCGAAGGACTCAGCACGAACGGCTCCTTCTTCATATCCTGTACCTTTATCCATTCACCCTGGGCTTGTCGAAGGGTGGTGGTCTCTCTCTTATAGGGGTCGCCGTCGCTGCTGTGTATACGTCAGCACCGCATTCACGAGAAAAATCAGCAGCAAAAGAATCACACTCAGCGCAATCGCGATATCGAAATTGCCTCGGCTTGTTTCCATCACAGTCGCAGTTGTCAACACACGCGTGTGACCAAGAATATTACCGCCAACCATCATCGAAGC
The DNA here is from genome assembly GCA_964618735.1 of uncultured Enterobacteriaceae bacterium. Lineage (GTDB taxonomy): Bacteria > Desulfobacterota > Binatia > Bin18 > Bin18 > SYOC01. Next base: position 1,840 of record CAZUFQ010000481.1, on the reverse strand, counting down.
GCCGATTTCTGAGATCACGCCGCCAAACCCGGCCATCACTGCCGCGAGCAGCGGCAATCGGGCCTCGCGCAGCAACAACCATACAAGCTGGATACGCGAGGCTCCCAGCGCTACGATTTGCAGACGCAGTTTGGGATTGAGCTGTTGAATCGCAGCCAGAGTGAGTCCCGCTACGATTGGCGCCGCGATCACAACCTGCGCCAACACCATGGCGGTCGGCGTATAGAGCAGATGTAAAAATCCCAACGGTCCACTACGCCACAACAACATTGTGACAAACAACCCCACCACGACCGGCGGCAAACTCATGCCGGTGTTGACCAAGCTGATCACCAACCGTCGACCGGGAAACTCTGTGAGAGCGAGCAGCACTCCAAAAGGAATGCCCAGGAGAAGACTGATCAGCGTTGCGTAGAGGGAAATTTGTAAAGAAAGAAAAGTAACGCGCCAAACTTCAGGGTCGCCGGAAAGGAGCAACCAGAAGGCTTGTTTTATACCAACGAAGAGAAGCTCCATAGCGAAACGCCGTCAGCTTTTAACTTTCAGCAACCAAATCTTACCCTTGTGCATGTGTCGCCAGCCACCGGGTTAAAAGGGAACGGACGCTCTTTCCCATTGCCCGTTCCCCGTCGCCTGTTTAAGGAGAACACGCAGCACTCAGGTTGTGTGATTCACCTTAGAACGCAAACAGGGCGTCGAACTGGAGACGATTGACCATGGAGTTGGTCAATCCCTTAGGGCGATCGATGAAGTTGACGAAATACCCCTTGGTCGTCAGCGTCAGCCGCGGAAAGAGCTGGTAATCGATCTTCGCAATCGGTCCCTCCACATTGGTCCCGCCCCGCCGCCCATAATCGCTGAGCGTAAACATCGACAGCACCGCATCCGTCTCCACCCGCTCCCATAAGGCTGAGAACGCCCAGTCTCCTGGGTCGCGCGTCTGCCCCACACTCATGCCAATGAGATAGGCGTCGTCCTTCCCAAGGGTGGCTTGCGTGTTATGGGCATAGTTGAACATCAGCGCGAACGGCCACCGCGCATAGCCCGTGTCCACGTTGAGTTGGGCACTAGCGTCGACGATATTGAACCCTCCGACGAAACTCTGCACGGGGTTAGCCGTGCTCGGCGTGAGGAGGTCGCCGCCCGGCACGACTTTCCCATTTTTCAGCTTGACGGAGTTGGTCAGGGTGAGTTGCGTATTGCGGTTGCGCTCCTGGGCAATCAGCTTGGAGTTGAGAAAATAGTAATCGCCCGCCGCGAGCGTGAGCTGAGAGTGCGCCGTCGGCGCTAAGGCCGCCACCACCTGCTCCCCCACCATGTACGAATCCGGCCCAGTCGCCACCTCCTTGAGCGCCCACTGGCCGCCCTGGACTTTGAGGCTCCGCAGCAGGTTTTGGCCTTCGACCAGCGTGACTTCCTCGGCGGCTCCTTCCGGCGTGAGATCTTCGTCAAAGACCAACTCCGAGAGCATCACCGCTCGTGGGCGAAAGAAGTTGACGCTGAATTTCCCGCCGGTGACGGAAAAGAAGGCCTTTTCGAGGCCGATGGTCTTACTGGGGCGCAGGGTCACGTAAGCCCAGTCGATGTTAATGGGTTTGCGGGTGAAGACGTCGGTGAAGGTTTGGTTGTTGGAGATAATGTTGTTGGGATCGCCGCTGACCAGGCGCAGCGCCCCTTCCACTTCGTCACTGATTTGCAGCCGGGCGCCCAAGCGGAGGCGGAAGCGCTCTTGATTACGGGCGGTCACGCCGTCTTGGAAGAAGCCTTCGTGGCGGACGCGGATATCGCCAAAGAAGCTGAAGCGATTGAGCCAGTCGATATTCTTCTTGACATCGGCCAC
>CAZUFQ010000480.1:0-5760 GCA_964618735.1 uncultured Enterobacteriaceae bacterium | reverse complement strand
TGTGCAGAGAGTTGCAACTCTCTGCCACCCTCGACGTATTTATGCGCAAGCTTCAGGTAATCTCGTCCGCCCCTGTGAATTTGGGCTCGCGATAATAGGGATCGTCTTCTACGCCATGCAATTCGGCGAGTTCTTGAATGTAGGGTGACGGATTCTGCGCGAAGACTTGTGGGTCATAGCCGGCAGGGCGCAGGCGGTTATCTTTGACCGTCGTTACCCGACGCAGGAAGCTGGTCGTTACCTCTTGCGAGGAGTCGAGAATGACCTCTTGATAGATTTGCGCTTGATCACTTTGAGTGATTTGTTGATAATGTGGGAGATACGCCCGCGGATTCTGGTAGACGTTCTCGGAGGGAAGCGGCGTATTCGTCAGACCATCAACAATCACCCCCAGCTCATTGGTCCGCCCCGAGGCCCATAGCGACTTTCCACTCTTATCCTCTGCAAGGAATTCGAGGAAGATGCGCCGGAACCCTACACCGGAAGGCAGGTAATGTCCCGTCTTGTTCGTGACCAGTACTGTCGCCGTGAGAGCCTCGCGACTACGTTCCAGGCGAGTGATAGTGACAGTGGCGGTTTCCTGCTGCGCCATCTGCAGCATCGAGTTCTGGCCGGTAATCAGCGCTGGTTGGGCGCTGCTCGTCACCATATAATCGAGTTGCCGGAGCCCTAAGATCAGAGGAAATTGTTGGAACACAGCGTTCAAGAACAGATTCACGCCGTGGAGAGCATGACGCCCAAACGTTTGACGCGGCGTCAAGGTCATCGCTTTATCGGCCAATCGGAAAGTTGTCAACGGAAAGGTGTTGTCTTCGCTGTTGGCGATCTTGATGTTGGTGAAGGGTTTTTGCTGCCCATGTTTTCCGGGATAGTGCCGCTGCATGTGACAGTCCTGACACGACTGGAAGCTCTCCCCTTGTTTAGCGAAATTGCTGTTCCCCCATTCCAAGTGGGTTGTCTGCTCATAAGTCGATTGAATGGTCTGCCCGTTTACAATAACAGTGTGGCGGGTTCCATCATTGTTGAAAACGGGCAGCAGAATATTGTGGCAGGAGCCGCACATGTCGGAGTTTGCAACCTGTTTGCCAAATTGTGGCGTAATCCCCAACGCATGCTTCATCGGGTCAGCCACGATAGTATCATCGGCATACGGACCAAACACCTTGTCCCCAGCTCCCGTCACAAAATTGCCGGTAAAGCTTGTTTCCTGTCCGAGCTGCTCATCTGCAATATGGTGACAGACTGTACACGAAATCCCGTCACGAGCGAGGGCTCCGTACTGCGCCTCTGGATTGGGTCCTACATCCTGCCATTGAGTGATGACGTTTCGGGCAAAGGGTTTGCCGAAGGGCACAGCTGATGGTGGTGGAATCGCGAAGAGATCTCGACATGGCTCCGAAGGATCAGGCTTATCTAGAGTGTACTGACGCTGACCCATCACTCCATGACAATGTAAGCAAGTATTTTGAATACACGCAGAGAAAGTCGGCAGCGTGTTGGTTTCGCTTTGTAATTGCGAGAAAAAGATTGGGTCTCGTCCAGCCAGCCCCATAGGCGATACTCGCCACTCTCCATAGGGCGAGAAATTGACCGAGCTGGCCGCTGGAACAGTCAACAGCCGATTATCCGTGTCAGTAAGCAGCATATTCGGCGTTGTGGAGTTATTTTGAGTGGCGTCATGACAACCCACACACTGATCCGAGGTGACAAACTGCCCTGGCCCTTTTGGTCCCGCCATCTGATGGTCATAGGTTTCTGCAGGGAGTCGCAACTGAAGCGCGGCGCTGAAATCGAGTGGAGATAACATGTGGTAAAAGGAGAGAAAGGTCGGACTTGGAGCAGACAACGGCGAGGAAAACGGGTTGACATACCCTGAGGACGCCCTGAGTGCGGCATCTGAGGACGCTCTGAGTGCGGCATTCTTGGAACGCGCTCTTTTCTGGAGTTCAGTGAACAGGGCGCTGAGATCGGTGTTGCCGGTATGAAACGTGCGATTGAAGGTGAGGAGCATGGATTTAGGCGAGTTAGACGGGAAAAATTTGTACCGAAGACCGGTGGTGAGCACGTTGTCCAAGGATGCATACGTGGACTCACTCTGCGCTACAGCGTGACAGTTGACGCAATATGCCCCATACATATCGTAGGGATAGACGACATCGGATTTTTTCTTCGCGCCATTGGCGAGCGGTTGAAACAGATCGCCAGTGGGGTACCAAGTGCTATCACGAGTGATAGGCCCACCGGAACCAAAGAAGTTTTTGTCTGTGACCGCAGACTGATCAAGAATCGGGGGATTGCCGAGGGGAGAAAGATTTGGACTCGACCAATACCATCCATCCAGCGACTCTTTGCTTGCCTTGACCATGACGGCCCAAGAAAGATTACCCCTCTGTAGACTCTGCTCCGCACTTGCTTGATCAACTGCCATACACCGCTTCGTGTCGGCCGTAATCGTGACCGAGTTGATGGAGAGCATTTCCTTGATGATCATGGCTCCGTCTTTAATCGGACCTTCGCGACCACGGCAGAGCCAGTCCACTATTTCCGGAGAATAATAAATACGCACCACAGGATGAACCCCGTAGCTTTCAAACTGCACGGAAGTTTTTCCGTTGGGCAGCTGCCCGACCAACGGTCCGGTCAAACGCCATTGTTGATCGTGAGCCCAATTAAGTTTCTGTGCATAGTCGCGATTTTCATAAAATCGCCGCAGTGCAAGATCGTACGCATTTTTCTCGTCAAGATTAAACAAATCGCCGGGACCCTGCATTCCCAAATCGGCAGCCTGACCCTTGTCCATATTCTCGGCGCACCATTGCTCGATTGCCTTGGGGGTGGGATGGGGATCCGCGCACGTCCATTGTGCGGGATCTTGCGGTAGCGGCGAGGCAGCCAAAGCCGACGCATAAAGCACCAGGAGACAGCTCCCCATAGAGAGCAGGGTCCGTATAATTCCATCCATGGCCGGTTTCCCCTTTCTTGCCCGTCCGACCGGGGATAACAGATTGTTTCTAGCAATGCAAGCAAAACTAGGGGTTCTGGTGCAGTTCCTAAATCTCACGTGAGTCAGGGCATAGAGAGACACCCCTCAGACAGCCAGTATGGCCGCCCATACCTGTGAGGTTCGGGTATGGGCAGGACACAGAGCCGAGAGATCCAATTGCTTTTTCTGGATCTGGTGGACCAGTTCAATACGAGCGAGGGTGACGGTTGCGTAAGCGAGACTCTTAAAGCCAAGAATTGGTCTCACTCGTGGTTTGACTTGACGATGGTCCTGTTCGATGGGGTCATCACAAATGACAAATTTTTCCTGAGTCGTTGGTAGTGCTCATGCCCCCACTGTGCCACACGGGCCAGATGCAAAAACAAGTTGACAAGGACGCCTCTGCATGGAACAGTGGCCGCTCTCTCAAGCTCCTTGCGTGGGGCGTCTGCTCGTGCAGCTCTCCTTGCCGGCGTGGAAAGGCGCTCCCCCTCTGCAGTTCCCCTCCCTTGGCCTTTGCCTCACCCTCCCGTACAATGGAACGGCCGAAAGGTAATATTCCATCGCAAAGAGGAGGTGAACCCATGGCAGACCCAGGCCTGTTTGAAATTCTCTATTCGACGCGCGCCATGCGCCGTCTCAAATCCGATCCCATTCCCGACACCACGCTCAAGCAAATTATCGATGCCGGGATCCGGGCGCCCAGCGGCGGCAATGTGCAAGAGTGGGCCTTTCTCCTCGTGCGCGACCCTGAGACGAAGAAGTTTATTCGCGAGCATTATTGGCAGACCTGGCAACGCATTAGCGCGCAGGCGTCCTTTGCCCTGAGCGATCTGCCACCGTCCCAGCAGCGCATGATGCGAGCTGCGGCAGAGCTGGCGGCCAACTTAGATACCGCACCGGTGTTGCTGTTGGCCTGTGTCCACACAGAATACACGCCGATCGCTCAGCTGAACGTATCCCGAGCCAGTCAGTTGGCCGTGTATGGGTCGATCTTTCCTGCGGTCCAGAATATCCTCTTGGCCTGCCGTGCATTAGGGATTGGGGCGACGTTGACCACCATTCATAGTTTCTTTGAGGAGGCGCTGAAGGAGAAGGTGGGGGTGCCGGAGGAGATGGAAATTGCAGCGATGATACCGATGGGGTATCCGCGGGGGAAGTTTGGCCCGGTCTCCCGCCGGCCAGTGGAGGAAGTCATCCACTGGGAGCGTTGGGGGCAACAGCGGACATAGGGGGCTAGGCCGGACGATGGGCAAGCAAGAGCCGCTGGAGCGGGCGCTGGTCACCCTTTGGCTTGGCGTCAGCTCGGGGACGGCGAGCGTTTAGGGCAGATGTCAGGTCCGTGGTCGTTTCACATAGGCTGAAACTGGGCGACGCTGGACTGAGAACGGTGTGAGCATTCAGGGTGAAAAGTCAGTTGCCTTATTTTCACTCCGGTCATAATGGCGCTTATCGGGTGAGTCGCGAAAAGATGTTATGTGACAGGTGGTGCAAGTCCAACCCCAACCGGGTACGCAGGCACCGCTGCTGCGAAAGACAACCTGAGAAGGGGTGGTGCGATCCAAGTAATGCTGGCCAGAAAAAGCGGGATCATAATATCTTGCATCATCCTGGGTGTGCTGCGGCCCGCGTCGCGCAGTGCATGACCAGGATCGCACGACCGATCGCCTGACACTTGTTGCCGGGAAGCGCGTGAGGAGGCGTCGCGAACCGGTGGTCGGTCAGAGGAGTTCGTTGAGCAGGTAGCAAGCGTTGTCTATGAGCTTGTGCCACAGCCCGCGCTTGCTCCACGCCTCAAGCGCAATTTCTTGGCAATGGGGGGCGTACTTCTCGAAGACCGCATCGAGCCGCTGTGCCGTTGCTGCGTCCCGGATCCCGAGCATGATTTCGTCGTTCGTCTCGAAAGACCGGTCGTCGAAGTTGCTTGAACCGATCGCACTCCACACTTCATCGATGGTCATCACTTTCTGCTGTAGCAGCGTGTGGGGATACTCGAACAGACGCACCCCGCACCGCAACAGCTTCTCGAAGTTGCGGTGCCCAGCAGACCGAACGAGTCCGGACCGGTGGACCTCTTCTTTAGTAAATGGTGGGAAACATGTTTGGGTGCGCTGAGCATCGTATCACATACAGGGGACAGCAGGAGAATGTTGCCTTCTTCTGTCGTCAGTACAGCGGAAGGCCATCCTGGAGGCGTAGCAAGATGGGAACCACAACACGCGAGTGGGGTTGTGAGTGGGTCCCAATTGCGATCGCGTCTGATAGCCGCGTTTCGGTCAAATGAACGAGTGTTCAACAATGAGGAGCATCGCTGATACCCTTACATGGCCTCACAACTAGTGAAGGAGCATCGCCGAAAGTCCCCGAGTGAAAACTTGCGATACATCTCTCTTGCGGGCCAAGTCCCCATGGCTGGTGAAGCGCTTGGCAGCGTGGGGAATACAGGTCACCCCCAAAGAGGGAGTGGAAACCGCATAACCGGGCTATTTTCAGAGCAGGCGTAGAGGCTTACATACAACTGCACGTCATGACCAAAGCCTGGAACACCAACCGGTCGGGGGAGGGAAAAACGTGCCTGCGCCTTCTCTCCCCCGGCGACGATCTGGCCGATTCAGCGTACCAGCCCTATGACCACTGCGCGCCCATCAGCATGCCGATGATGCGGCAGGGCTCTTCCCACGGGTTATGCCAGCGGTGCATGGTGCCGCTCTGCACAATGACATCCCCCGCGCCAAGGGTGGTGCGTGAGCCGTCGTCGAGTTCCAGGACACAGCGCC
>CAZUFQ010000479.1:0-5763 GCA_964618735.1 uncultured Enterobacteriaceae bacterium | reverse complement strand
TCGCGGGGGAGCGGGAGTTGTTAATTTTAGCCAACGTGCCGTTTTCGATTATCGGTGGGATTTTGGCGTTGTTAGTGACGCATATCCCGCTCAGTGTGTCTGCTGCGATCGGCTTTATCGCCTTGTTTGGTCAGGCCGTGCTGAACGGCGTGGTGATGGTGAGCTACTTCAACCAGTTGTGCGAGCAAGGCGCGACGGTGTTCGATGCGGTGCTCGATGGCGCCTTGGTGCGATTACGCACGGTATTGATGACCGCCTTGTTAGCCATGCTTGGACTGTTGCCGATGGCGCTCTCGCACGGGATTGGTTCTGAAGTACAAAAACCTCTTGCCGTTGTTATTATTGGAGGTTTGCTATCCGCGACCGCTTTAACATTGATCGTGCTGCCGACACTCTATGTGATGTTTGCCGGCAAGGAAGAGCAAAAGATTCCAACACACTCGTTAGAAGCGTTTCTGCCGGTTGTGGAGCAGATGGAGTAGGGCTGTCTGTGAAGTGTGCTTGGCTCTGTTCATTCTATGGACTCTGCTGTAGGGTCGCTCAACCGATTTGTAAAATTGACAACGCACCGCAACGAGAAATCCTAAGCTCAGGCAGTTCCTTCGTGCGCGCTTGGTACTGAACTACGATACCGCCCAGTTGTATCGGAGTGCAAAGGCAATGAAATAAAAAGCCTGCAAGGCGCTAAAGGCGAAGAGTATGAGGTAAGACCCTGTCTTCTTATCCTGCGTCCATAACCCTAAACCGAGAAACAGGGGAAAAACGAGGAGCATGTATCGCAACGAGCCACTAAGGCTATTCCTCGAGATAATAAGGTAGACGCTCGCGACCGTGTAGACTGCGTATTCCTTCGGTATCTGAGGTGCGCGCAACAGGTAGAGCGAGAGGACGACCGCCATGAACCCAAAGAGAAAACTTACTGGGCTTAAATCCCACCCGAAGAACGCGATGAGATAGGGGGTCGTCAAAAACCGCGCCATGCCTGCAAAAGGATAGGAAAGACTATTATCCCATCCGTGGATTCCTTGGATCGCAAAATTTGCAAATGGGTTTCCGGTTATCCAATACATATACAGCATGAATGACAGCAGCGCGGTCGGTAAGAGCAGTAGTGCAAATCCCTGCCATTGTAGTGCTTTTGTTAAGCGGTATTGTTTGTAGTAGAGAACCAACAGGGGTAACAATAAGAGGATGCCTTGTGGACGGGCTAGGGTTGCCAATGCGCCTAGAAGGCTCGCAGTTATCCAATGGTTCTTTCGGGCGTACAAGAATGAGGTCACCACCAAGAATAAAAAAAGCGATTCTGGGCCTGATCGTGAGAAGAAATACGCAGACGGAAACGTGATCAGAAATATGATACTCATCACCGCAATGTGTTCATCAAAATCAAGCGTGAACAGTCGATATAATGAAATTACGCCCAGCACCAGTAGAAGATTGCTGGCTACCAGCCCAGATATCACCATTTCCCCACACAAAATATTGCACCCACTGAGAATTATTGGCCACAATGGGAAGAAACCCCAGTTTACAGCCCTATCCGCAGTGAAAGGACGATGCTCATAGCCATGTTGCGCAATGTCCATATACCAAGAGACATCTGCGTAGCTGAAGGCGGTTATTAATGGTTGGGAGTCATTGAGCAAGCGAAGAGCGACATATTCCTCGTTTGGATTAACAAAGGCATTGATCGAGACGTGACCGATTAATAAAAGTAACAGACGTGTGACGATAACGAATGCTATGAGCTTGGTCGTGGGCGTGCTTAGATGTTTTTGATAACGTAGCGCAGATTCACTGAAGTGTCGACGCATTAACATTGTCCCATAGACTAGTCCGAAGGCAAGCATTAACAAGGCTAACGGACCCCACACCGGCTCGGTTTCTGGAGCAATTTGAAACCGTACCAGGCGGTCCGCCACCACCTCGATCACGTTATCTTGTGTAACGAGTATGTGATAATTACGGCTCAGTCTGCCATCGGTATCCACTACTTCAACTACTGCCCCGGTCTGATTCTTGGTGATGAGAAACGCATAATCCAGCATAGTCCCCGACTCGGCCTGGATGCGAGCGCTGAAGATCTCTCCCTGGCGCACCATTGGGGTGTGCAGGACCTTTTGTTTTTCGATCGTCCCCGGGGGCCGCATGGGTTCGGGAGCGAGTCTCCAGCCGTTGATGCCCCACACCAGGAAGACTTCGCTGGCTTCAGGATCGTGATAGTGAATCTCTTGCGTAGCTACTACCCGTTTGGGTTGTGACGCGGCGTTTGCATCAAGGTGACCAAGAGTTTGGTCTATTGACGAGACAAACAGAAGCAAAGTTAAGAGTATGACGTGTTTCACGTCAATAACCTCAATCATTTTCTAGACATTGCCTAAGTCAAAGCTGCTTTCTTCTTGGACGGAAAGCCATAGCTGGGAGATCTTGGCAATAAGTGTGGAAAAAGCATTAGCTGGCGATTGACTCCTGGGTGATGAGTTGTCTTCCAATCCACGCCACGCTCTTATCCTTAGTACGACCAAGAGCCCGAGTTGAGCCCTACTGCTGCGCTACCGCGATATGCTATGCGCCTCCCCTCCATCGGCACAGCTCTCCTAATAATTACTGGCAAGTAGATAACCCTCTCTCTTTGGATACTTGCCCCGTATATCACAATAGCTGAAGGTATCCTCCTATGCAGGGCGGCTGTCAATAGCGACAATTCTTTCCTTCTTGAGCATGCGCCGTGCGCGCGGAAAAAGGCTTGATTTCTTGCTCTGTAAAGAGTGAGTGTTCTGTGGTAAGCCTCCAGCAAAGACCGTAAAAGGAGGGCCTCTACCATGACGGATTACAGCCAATATGAATATATCAAGGTGGAAAAGGCGAATACGCTTGCCACGGTGACATTGAACCGTCCGGATTCGCTGAATGCGGTGAACCCGCGCCCCTATGTTGGCGGACTGGCAGCAACTGCCGCTTCGATAAATTCGAGCGCCGCTGTAGGATGGGCTACGACGGTGTAGAGATTGCGGAACTGTTCATGAATAAACGCTTCCGCGAAGCCGCGCTCGAATTGAGCCAATAAATGGTCGAAATATCCGTTCGTATTAACAAAAACAACCGGCTTGTGATGCAAGCCTAATTGCTTGAACGAGATAATTTCTAAAATCTCTTCGAGCGTACCGAAACCGCCGGGGAGAGCGATGTAGGCGTCGCCGAGTTCGTCGAGCCCACGTTTGCGCAGGCGCATGTCAGTGACGGATTGCATCTCGTGCCCGGCAGAGGCGTAGCCGCGTTCAACGAAGTCCGCCAAGATGACGCCTTTGATCTTGCCGCCGTGTTCCATGACGACGTTGGCGAGAGCCCCCATCAGCCCGATGTTGCCGCCGCCGTAGATAAGCGTGTGCTGGCGCTGGACAAGTAACCGCCCTAACTCCGCAGCGACTTTAAGATAGTGTGGGGCCACGCGCCTACTGGACGCGCAATACACGGTGATAGCCAGTGAGCGAGGGGGTGTGGGAGAAAGCATCGTTTAGCCGAAGTATATTGTGTATTTCGTGTTGCGCATTGCGTGTGACATGTCCCTCTGGGAATTTTCGCTTTGGCTTCATGTCCTCTGGAACACGCACTACGTAACACACGCCAATCTACAGCACCTTCACGACATCGTCCATCGCCTTCCAGTCGACAATCGGCGTTAGTTTGCGTTTGAGGACCAGTCCGCTCGCCATGACGCTAGAAAAGGTGACGAATGTTTTTGCGTGGTCTTGAATATCGAGGATAAGAATAATCTTTGCTTCTTCATTCGAGGCCCAAGGACCGGCTTTCAAAGTAACGCCTTCAGGAAAGCCGCTGGCGCCGCTGAGCACGCCTTGGAACATTTTGTGGATCTTTTTCACGTTGTCCGCTGAGGTTTCATTGAGCCAAATTTCATCGAGATACAGGGGCATGAGTTTCCTCCTCTTGGTTTGCTTTCTCCCATGAGCGGCATAGCATAGCGCGGCGCCAGGAGAAACGGGAGAACAGCAGCGGAGAGAGTGTGTGGAGAGGCCGTCAAAAAAGAAGATTTCCCGGCTTTGCCTGTGCGACGCCTTCGTCTATAACCAATGCTACGAGCACGCTAGGCAAAGGAGGGCATGCCATGATCGTGCGTTTCTTAATCATCATTGGTTGGCTGGGCTGGATACAGATCGGCAGCGCCTGGGGACAAAGCTCATCTAGTTCGTCTGCTGTCGTCAAAACCTGGAAGACAGTGGCGGAGTTTTCTCCAGCAGAACGAGACCGTATCGACCTATCAATGGAGGCGCCACGTCACACTCAATTTCCCTATTTGCCGGCAGAGCTATATCCCTTCTCGCCTCCCTACACAGCCGAAGAAATGGGCTTTCGCTCTATGGAGTTCCCTCATCAGCCCCGTTGGTCATGTATCTATGCGGACGCTGGCGCCACGATCGATCAGTGGGGTCATCTGATCGTGCAGAGCAAAACCGCTGGCATCGTGGCCTATAGAGGCGAACAAGGATTGCTTGAAGAACTCTACAACACCAGTCCAGGCGAGAGTTTTGTCACGTCCCTTTCTCAGGATACCGGTCCGCCGGAAAAATATGGAAACCAGTCTCTTTTTTCTCGTTACCGCACCGACAAAACTTTTACCAAAAAGATAGACATGTTTGTGTATACTCCAGGGCTTCGTCGTGTACGCCGTCAGCCGCAGCCGCGCCGGGGCGACCGATTCCCTAATCAAGCTTTCACCTTTGACGACACCTTCGGGCGCGACGCCTGGGAGTGGTCCTGGCGTATTGTTGGCTCCGATGTGTTGTATCAGACCCTGCGATTCCCCAATACGCGAAAATCTGTGACTCTCACCGACGCTGCCGGCGCACTGCACGATACTCCTGTGAGCGAGATCAAGCCGATGGGCAAAGACTACCCCGCCTACACGGCGGATAGCGGCGTTCCGTGCTATGTCGTTGAGGCGCGTGTGCGAGACGAATGGCTGCCTGGATATTACACTCCACGGATTCTCTATTGGTTGGATCAATACGCCTTCTATCCTCTGCGTGTCGAAGAGTATGACAAAGAAGGAAAACTGATCTTTGTCGAAACGCGCGTGGCGGAGTTTCGCAACCCCGCCCTCAAGGAGCGCGGCTATGGGATGCAGCTCGATTTGTACTGGGATGTCACTACTGACCTCATGAGCTATTCGACGCACGATGGTCATCAATTGCACCAGTGGACGGACGAAGATTTGAAGTCCTTTTTTAATCCCGACTTTCTCCGTCGCGAGTGGTTTGTCAGCAGCGTGAAGAGCCAGGCTGGCGTTAACACCCCTGAAGAGTTTTTCCTGCGACCGGCGTTGTTCGAGGAAAAATTCCCCGGAGAACGAAAGATTGATGTGCCGCCGGAGTTGCGCTCTCGCATTGACGCACAGGAGAAAGCTGGACAATTGATGTTTACGGAAGAGTATGCGGGGCGGTAGGAGTTTACCACGCTGATTCTGAGGGGTTTGGTTTCGTCATGCCAGCGCAAGCTGGCATCCAGGGAGATTCAGCACTTGCTTTCGGTTATGCCTTCTGGATTCCGGGTCTCGCGTAGCTCGCCCGGAATGACGTGCCTATCGGCCCTCCCTGAACTACCTATAGAAACGCTACAACAAGATGTGGGGTGGCAGATGGACAGGAAAGCACGGCTTGCAGTTCCCTCTCCCCCTCGGGGCAATGGCGCGTAGTTAAGCCACCACCCGTTTGCCATACTTGGCAAAGCGTAACCGATGGGCCGCCG
>CAZUFQ010000478.1:0-5773 GCA_964618735.1 uncultured Enterobacteriaceae bacterium | reverse complement strand
TTGGCGCCGTCGCCGAGCGGGCCTGCGCATGCCCGGACTCTCAGCGGACTCGGTCTTGGCAACTGCGGCCTCCGGCTTGGCGTCGGCGACCGTCTTCGGCGCTGGGGGCGGATCGGACGCGGGGGCGGCCGGCGGCTCGCCGGTGGACACCTTCGTCACCGCGGGAGTTGCGGGAGCGGCGGGCGCGGCCTCGGCAGCCGGCTTCGGCGCCGGGGCAGGCAGGGAAGGATTTGGTTTTGGCGGCGCGCCGTTTCCTACTTCGCCCACTGGAGCAACGGTTCCACAATCTCGCCAAACCGCTTCTGTTCCCGGTCGTCCCATAGCTGCGCGACCTCGTGGTACAACTGCTTATACGCTTCCAGCTGTGGCCCTCTGAGCGAGGGGTTTTTCCGGTCGCCGCGGATCAGTGCGATGTTGTGATGATCCATGGACGGACAGCGATCGTATAAATAACGAGTGAGTTGCGCAATTTCGGCAAGATTCTCGGACGTCACCGTCGAGATCGCATGAATACGAAGCCGAGGATCACTCTTTTGCAGTTCCGCCAGCATGTCGTACGTTTCCATAGCCTTGGCGAAAGAGTGATGATTGCCGCGAAACTTGTTGTGATACTCAGGCATGCCGTCGAGGGACAACTCCAACGCGATGAGATGCAACTCCGGCTCCTGCAAGATTTCCCGCAGCTGGTTTTCGGTTCTCGTGGTGAAGTAGCCGTTGGTCGGTATGTAGATTTGTTTTACTTTGTTGTTGGTCACAAAAAACCGGCAAATCTCGCCTATTTCTTCGCGAATGAAGGGTTCTCCTCCAGAGAGATTTAAGTTCTCAAAAGGCCCCAGTTCTCTCGCAAGTGCGAAGATCTCGTCTCGCGTCAGGTCATCTCGCTTATTGAGACTCTGCCAATAGAAACAGTGTTCACAGGTCAAGTTGCAAATAGAATTGATAAACAAAATTAAAAAAGGAGGGGTTTGGTTTTCCGGCGCAGTCATGGTGCGCAAAGACAACTTGAGGTGCCTCAAAATGCGCTGCGGTAGATTCAGCATGGTGATGTCCCCTTCACAGTGTGAAGCGCAGAGCGGCCCTGGACAGCGGGGGAGCGCGCCTCTTCAGTTCCTTGCGCCAGTTGCCACAAAATTGCCATGATTTTTTCCGCAGTCGCACGCCATGTGATCGTCTTCGCCCGTTCGAGTCCTTTGGCCGCCAAGTCTGCTCGCAGGTTAACGTCGGAGAGCATTTTTTTCAGCGCGTCCTGGAGCGCTGCGACCGTGCTGGATTCCGCCAGGAACGCCGCTCCCTGAGCAAACTCACGCAAACTTCCCTGGTTGACCGTAACCACCGGAGTTCCGCACGCCATTGCCTCCATGACCGGAATGCCAAACCCTTCCGCCTCGGAAGCAGGGAATACGAACAACTCCGCGCTATTATACAGCGACGGCAAATCTTGATGCGTAACATACGGGATATGAATCACCGAGTCAGCTATCCCGAGTTTCTCTGCACGCGCCGGCACATTCAAGTGCAAATAGTCTGGACCGACGAGCACCAAGCAATGGGGAAAAGATGCGCGTTTTTTTACGACGGCAAAAGCTTTGAGCAGATTCGGGATATAGTGTCGTTTGGCAAGTTTGCCGACAAAAAGAATAAAAGGCGTCTCTCGGCCTATATAGCGTCGCCTGGCCTCTTGCAGCACCGCAGGATCATGAATGGGATGAAAGGCCCTACTGGCCGCGGGGTAGGTCACGGTGATTTTGTCTGGCGGTATTTTATATTCGTGAATCAGACGTTTCTTCACTGCTTGGGAACTCGCGCCCACTTTGCTCGCACGGTGAGCGCTATACTTATACAACAATTCATACGCTTGGGAGCGCCACCACTGATAACTACCCCAAGTATTCTCAGCCGGGCCGTGATTCGTGACCAAACACTTGCCGGTATAGCCGAGCGGAATCGTGTAGGAGGGGCAGAATAATGCGTTGAGACTCTGCGATTGCAGACGCAGGAACCGCCATTCCCACAGTGGATCGGGCAACTCGCGACCAATCACCTCGACGTTATATTTCTCAAGAGGAAAGGCAAGGCGTTCTTGAATGAGGGGAGTATGCGTGTAGAGGGTAATCCTCTCAAACGGAACGTCCATCTCGCTCCACTCTTTGAGAATGCATTCCACATACCGCCCGACGCCGGTAAATTGTCTCGTCAAGCGAATAACATTAACTCCAAGATGCATAGGTTTTGATTATTTCTTTTCTTCGATTAGGAATATACAACTCGAACGTCGCCCGCAGGGGCTCAGATAGCAACCTCAGTCTCTTGTGGAAAAGACGGTTTCTGTCTGCGCCTCTTGCGGAATCCGGCAAATTGCATTCCTCCTGTAATGAGCACGATCACGCTGAATAAGACGACAAGCGAGCGGTGGCGATTTTCGAGGACCTGGTACACGACGCTATGAAAAAAGACGAGCACGAAACAGGCATAGTTCCAGCGTTGCAGCGCCTTCCAGCGCAGAGCGCCCAGCGTTCCCAGTGAGGCGTCATTCGACAAGGCTAAGAGCAGGATGAGCACAAGCGTTGCTCCCAAGCCGGTATAATTAGCAAATCCGAAAGGATCAGAGCGAAACGGAAGCAAGTGCGGCTGATTCTCAGGATAGAAAAAGTAGAGCCAAAAGTTCCCGCCCAGGTGCATCTGCAGGCCAATTACTGTATGGGCGAGTCCGAAAAGTCCCGCCCAAATCCCAAGATCCCGCCGCAAATCGGTGCTCAGCGGATTGGCGCTTCCGCGTAAAACGTTCCATGGTCCCATCAATAAGGACCCGCCCAAAAAGGCGAGACCGACATACGCAGTAGCGAGGCTCAGGCGCAGCATCGCTCTCTTCATCGGCATGATGAAGAAGAGGCCGCTCGTGAGGACGCCGCTCCCTATCGCCAAGAGCATGTGGCGGAAGATGCGTTGCCGCCAGGAGAGCCGCGTCTGGGGGTGGACGAGGAATCGCAGCGTCATACTCACATTTCCCTCAGACATACTCTAAGAGCCGTCGCAAGAGTTGCCGCTCCGACCGCCGCCGGACCAGGGCTAAATAAAGAAACACAGCGGTATTCCGGAGAAAAGCAAAGACCCAACCGCCAGCGAAGCCCGTGAGAAACCCATACCCCAGTCCAATGAAGCTGCCTGCCATAGTCACGCGATACCCGGGGAAGTATTGACTAAGAAGACTCAGAGTTGGACCCACAACTCTATCTCCTTTGAGCACGAGAAAGAGAGTCATAAACAACAGCAGCATGCCAATCGCAATGCCCATCGACAAGCCAAACGCCGTACGGTCCAGTTTCGGAAAGGCCTCGGCGAGCACATCTTGCAACACCTCCATCACCTCGGCCCCCGTGGCTGGCGCTTCTTCTTGGATTTCTTCGTGATATTCCTGGTCGGTGTTGACGCTCCACAGGTCGTTGCGTTCCGCAAACAGGAGGTTGCGGACCGCGAGCATTCCGGTGAGCATCGCGTGGTCCTGGTTATTATAACGGTGGAGGCCATTGCGACCAATCGTTTGGCAGTTTTCTAAACCGTCAACAAACTCGCGCACCGTGGCGAGATACTCACGGTAATCAGAGTCATAAACAGGATAAGCCTTTTGCACCCGGCAGACGCACCCGTCTTCAATATCCTGGTATTTCGCCAAGCCGATGCGAGCAACTTCCCGCTTCCCCAGAGCAATCAAGTCGGCGTCCGTCATGGTCCACAGTTCGTCCCCTTCCGTACAAAAATACTCGAGGCCGAGACTGGTCTTCGCAGAATCAGGAACCATATCGGGGCTCCAGTTCCTGAAGTTCTGAATCCGACCCACTTTTACTTCCGGGTCATGGATATAGATCCAGTTATCCGGAAACAGGTCCGGTTGATTAACGACCAAACACACAGTGAGAAAATCTCGGTAGTGCAGTTTGTCTGCGGCCTGCAACACAGCGGGCGGCGGCGGCGGATCGAGTCGCTTGAGGAACTCGGAGACTGGCATACTGGAAATGAAGTCCGTCCCTTGGACAACCTTTTTATGGCCATTGGCGGCGATCTCCACACTATCGATGCGATTGTTCGTGCGACAGATGCGCGCAACCTCAGCATCTACTTGCACCTTCCCGCCTTGCCGTTCGACGTGCTGTCGGACCGCGTTCCACATCATGCCCGGTCCCAGCCGCGGGTAGTCAAATTCTTCAATGAGAGTTTTGATTGCCCGTTGGGGTTTGAAAAACATATTGAGCAGGGCGGTTTTCAACGACAGGTCTTTGATACGTTGTGCGGCCCACTCGGCCTTGAGTTCTGAGCAGGAGATGCCCCACACTTTCTCGGTGTATGTCTTGAAAAAGGTCAGAAAAAGTCGTTTGCCAAAACGGTTTGTAACCCACTGCTCGAACGTGTCTTCGTGGCGGTGCGGGAAAAAATGCCACCAGACGTAGCTCACGATAATACGAATAGCCTCAACGAAGCCCAGACCGAGCAAAGCGTTGACCGGTTTGAGCGGATAGTAAAAAAATTTTCGCTTGTAATAAATCCGGGACAGACGCGGACGACGGATGAAGTCGTCGTGCAAGACCTCCTTCCACATCTGCTGGACTTCTTTCGCTTTGGTGAAAAAGCGGTGACCACCCAGATCGAAATGGAATCCCTTGTAGCTTTCGGTGCGGGCCAAGCCTCCGACTAGACTTTGCTTCTCGAACACCTGAGGATGAAGATTAAACTTTGCCAGCTCATAGGCTGCGGTTAATCCAGCTGGTCCCCCCCCAATGACGATGACTTGCCTGTTTGCCGTATTGTATTGGTCCACAGCGTGTTCCTTTTGCAAGGTGCTCTTCGACGCTTAGGGCTTCCGTGCTGACTTCCGCCCTTTTTGTCCAGATGAGGTTAGTCGTTAGTGTTTCCGAGGTGTAGGAAATAGGTATAGCGTCCCCTTCTTCCGCTGTACGTCGAACCAGGCGTACCCGTAGCTGACGCCGCTGTACAGGTAGTACAACAGATGGAGAGGAATGCAAAGACACGCGAATAAAAATCCCTGTTGTCGAAAGAAAAACGTATAGAGCCCGTGGTTCATGACAACCACGCCGGCGAGTGCGGCCACAGCCACAGCGAGTAGTTCCCCTTGAAAAAGCGCCCCGACAAGCGCGAGACTCGCCAAGCCCACAAGCGCGACACTGAGCCGCTGTCCCGTCGTAACATTCAGATCATTAGGGGCTTGCTTGCTGGTGAGCATGAGTCGAGCCCAAGGGAGGGCGCGACAGACCACATCCGTCCACACGACAGAACGGAGGGTCCATCGCTTCAGGTGAGTTGCCTGCAGTGCTTTATCCAGGAAGATACGGTGTCCGGCTTGCCGCAAGCGATATCCCAGTTCGATGTCTTCAATGGAAGCACGAGGGAAGCGTTCCTCATCAAAGCCGCCTAAGGCTAAAAATACGGAACGCCGCACGGCGCCACACCCGGCCCAGAAGGTGGAAGCTTCCGGGTTACCGTTCTGATGCACGAAATGATGCAACAAATTGCGGTATTGAGAAATAACGCCCGTGGCGCGCGGTTGGGAGTCGTAAGAGCCAAAGACTGCGGCCACATCTGGCTGCGTGTCAAAGATCTTGAGAATACGAGTTACAGCTCCAGGGGCAACGACAACATCCGCATCAACGAAGAAGAGGATCTCCCCGCGTGCACGCCGTGCTCCATAGTTTCGCGCTGCGGCAGGTCCGGAATTCTTCTCCAGGCGCAGTGTTCGTACTCCCATCTTGGCGGCAACGGTTAG
>CAZUFQ010000477.1:0-5789 GCA_964618735.1 uncultured Enterobacteriaceae bacterium | reverse complement strand
GCCTGGCCCAGGTCCGGCGCCCCGGCACGGTCGTAAAGCCAGGCCACCGTCCAGAGCACCTCCGGATCGACGCCCTCTGCCACCAGCCCCCCTGCGGCGGCCTCTCGGCGTGCCGCGGCGACCTCGCCCACCTCGAGGAGCCCCGCGAAGCGGGCCATGGCGGGCGCTTGCAGCTCCGGGTGCGGGCGGGTGAGCCACGGGCCCGGGGGCTCGCGCGAAACGGCGGCCTCCAGCGTGGACCGCGCGAGCACGTCGTCGAGAGCCTTGAGCCCCGCGAAGGCGAGCGCCATGAAGTAGCTGAGCGGGTCCGAGGCGACGAGGGCGGCGTAACGCCCCTTCCCCTCGGCCAGGTCCCCCCAGAGCCGCCCCGCCCCCGCACCCGTGGCGCAAAGGCCACTGGCCGCCAGAAATCGAGAACCTGGGCCACCTTTTCGGCTCGGGGGCCGGGACGAAGAGCCTCAGCGTCAAGCAGTACTTCGCGCCCAATCAAAAAATGATAGCCGAACAGCCAGACGGCCAGCGGCGACACTGGCGATCCGAGCTGTCGGCCGCGCCGCCCAATATCTTCAGGCGTAGTCCGAGAGAGAATCCGATTGACAGCGTTTGGCAACGTCAAGAAATTATGCGTAGCCGCGAGCGTGAACGATTGCGAAACTGGGAACTGTCGAGGCGTAAGAGTCGCCGGACGGGCCATCTCCGCCCGAAATTTGACTCCCATACTCCAGAGAAGTTGATTGATTTCTTCTATGTCGGCCACGAACCTTCCCTCATTTTCGCTAGCCCTTATACTTGCATGGCCAAAGACAAGAAGAAATCCCCGCGCTTTTCTAAAGACGTAGCGGCCACGAGAGCAATGGCCGTTCTGAGACTGGCCTGGGGAAACGATCGCCGCACGCGTATTCCAGCGTTTTCAAGATCACCGATCGTGTTGCCCGCGGGTCAATGACATCATCGACGTGGAAATGTCCGGCTGCGCCCCAGGGCGCCGTGTCGAAGTCTGGGCTCTCGGCAAGGATGCGCTCGCGTTCGGCGTCGGGATCAGCAGCGGCGGCAATGCGTTTACCGTGCACGACATTCACACCCACGCGAGGATCAATGAAGGAAATGTCGGCTCCTGGCCAGGCGTAGATGAAATCGTTGTTGCTGTTCGTACCCGCCATGCTGAAGAACGCCATGCCGTAGGCTTTGCGAATGATAAACGTCACTTTCGGCACGGTAGAAAGTGCGAGCGCCTGAAACCAGCGCAGAATCTTGGTGATAATGCCCGCATGCTCAGCTTCACGACCGACAAAGAAGCCGGGCACATCTTGCAAAAAGATTAGTGGGATGTTGAAGGCCTCGCACACACAAGTGAAGTGCATCGCTTTGTCGCAACCCGCCGCATCAATAGAGCCTGCGAAGAAGTACGGATTGCTGGCGATGAAGCCTACCGACCGACCGCCGACGCGCCCCAGTGCGGTAATCAAAGACGGGCCAAAGTCCGGACGCAGCTCAAGCAATGTTCCATCGTCAGTGAGGCGCGGCAATACCCGGCGCATGTCATAGCCCCGGTTGCGGCGTTTCGGCACGAGAGTCGGCAGCGTTTCATCGAGACAGTCAAAGTTGCCATCCCACGACAGCCGTTCGGGAACGGACTCGGCATTTTGCGGCATAAATGATAACCAGCGACGAATGGCTGCGAAGGCGTCCAGTTCGTCTTCAGCAACGGCGTCAAGCTGTCCGGTGAGTGAGGCGTGCACGCCCACTCCCCCTAATTCTTCAAAGTCCACCTGCTCGCCAGTAGCGACTTCAATCACCCGTGGTGAGGATACGGCCATACATGATCCGCGCATTTGCACGACGAAGTCCGACACGGCGGCGTACCAGGAGGAACCGCCGAATGATTCACCGAGGATGGCGGTGATCATCGGGACCGAACGGTTACGTTTCATCAAATCCAGCGACACGCCAAAGCGGGGCAGCCCACGTGAGGTCATAATATCGGGAATCCGCGCCCCGCCGCATTCGCCGAGGAAGATGAACGGGAACCCGTGCTTGAAACACATCTTTTCCAGCCGGTCGACTTTTTTCATGCCAATGTAGGAAGAGCTGGCGTGAAACACAGTGACGTCATCAGCGCCTACGCCGACTTTGCGTCCGTCGATGGTTCCGAAACCAATGATCTTTCCATCGCCCGGGGAGCGGTCGGCCACTTCGTCACGTTCTGAGTGGGCCAGCGCGCCGAACTCTATGAAGCTGCCGGGATCAAGCAACGCCAGCACGCGCTCGCGCGCAGTCATGCGTCCGCGTTGGTGCTGGGCCTCGATCTTGTCGAGTCCGCCCATTTGGGTGATGGCGCGTTCTTTACGTTGTAGTAATTCTTGGATGTCCTTGTCGTCGATCATGGGCAACGTCCTCGGCCTGTTTCTTGGAAAAAAATATGTTGGCTATCTGACTGGCGACTCAACTTGCGCCGTTACGTTTTTTCTCTCTGACAACCCGCAAACGAGTCTGCCTGGCGGAATGACGGATGTAGGCGACTTCGACGACATCATCATTGAGAATACGGTAAATGATGCGATAGGTATTTCTGACTGCCAAGAGTGCTCGATAACCCTGGAAGGCATCGAACATTGCCGGACCTATTTCGGGAAAATCGCGGAGGAGTTCCAGCTTGCTAAGAATCTGATCCTGAATGGTCGGGGAGAGAGTTGCTAATTCCTTCTCGGCTCGTGGAAGTAGCTTAATGCTTCTTGCCACGCTGCGCTCGTTTCGCCTTGAAAGCTTCCAGGTCGATCCCTTTTCCGGCCCTAGAGTCGCGTTCAGCTTCGGCTAGCCGTTCTCGCCAATCCGGCTGGCTCATTTCTTCTAACGTGGCAACCATTCCTTCATATGTTTCATAGTTGACCAACAAAGCGGCTGGTTTCCCACGCTGGGTAATGAGTACAGGACGACGCGCATGTTTTACGGTTTCTACGACTTTTTTTGTTTGGCTTTGTAGTTCGGAGATAGGAATACTTCTGTCCATAACCGTTCCTCATGAGTGGGGATCTCTTAGACACTATATCAGCTATCGCTACAACTCGTAGACCGATCTACATCATTTGCCAGAGGCGCGCGACCTCTCTCACCAATGAGGCTAACGCAATTTATCCCAAGGCGGCTTGCTCTTCCCCTTCCTCTCTGTTTTGCTCTTTCCTGCAGGGCGACTTTGAGTTTTCCAGAACAGAGGCAGAGAGTTTCCTATGGAATTTTATGATGTCCTCAATCAAGCACTGACCCTTTTGGAGCGGGAAAAGCGAGTCTCCTATCGGGCGCTGAAGCGGCAATTCTCGATTGATGATGAGTACATTGAAGACTTGAAAGCTGAGATCATTGATGCAAAGCAGCTCGCCATCGATGAAGACGGCAAGGTGTTGGTGTGGACTGGTAACGGTCGTCTAGAGTCTCGCGTCCAGAGTCCGGAGCCTGAGCTCGTGAATCTCCTTGACCCTAGACGCGAGACTCTCAACTCGGGACCCATCTCTTACACCCCGCCGCATTTGGTTCAGCGCATCCTGGCCGAACAGACTGCCCTGGAGGGGCGGTCCCCGGACGGTGAACGCAAGGCGATTACGGTCCTCTTTGCCGATATCAAAGGCTCAATGAGTCTGATTGAAGATCTCGACCCCGAAGAGGCTCAACATATTATTGACCCTGCTCTTCAACTTATGATGGATGCGGTCCATCGATATGAGGGGTTTGTCTCACAGTCGACCGGCGACGGCATCTTCGCCTTTTTTGGCGCGCCCATCGCGTGTGAAGACCATCCCCAGCGTGCGCTCTACGCCGCGCTGCATATGCAGCAGGAAAGTAAGCGCTTTGCCGAGAACTTACGCCGGGAGAGAGGTGTCAATTTTCAGATTCGTGTCGGCCTCAATACCGGCGAAGTCGTGTTACGCTCGATTCGTAAGGACGATTTGCACGCTGATTATGTTCCGGTTGGACATTCCACCAGTCTGGCCGCGCGGCTGCAGACGCTGGCTGATCCGGGGTCGATCATTGTAAGTGAATCGACCTACAAGTTGACCGAAGGATATTTTGCCTTCAAGCCGCTCGGAGAGGTGCGCGTCAAAGGAGTGAGTGAGCCGATCAACGTCTATGAAGCGTTGGGCGTCGGGCCGCTGCGCACGCGCTTGCAATTGTCAGCGCGCAGAGGACTGGTCCGCTTTGTGGGGCGGCTAGACGAACTCGAACAAATGCGACGCGCGCTTAGCCAGACCACGCAAGGGCATGGACAGATCGTCTCCGTTGTAGGAGAGCCGGGGGTAGGGAAGTCACGACTTTGTTACGAATTCAAACTCCTCTCACAAGCGAGCTGTCTTGTCCTCGAAACCTTCTCTGTCGCCCACGGTAAAGCATATCCCTATCTGCCGCTGGTTGATCTCCTCAAAAACTATTTTCAGATTACTCCGGCGGACGATGAACGGCGGCGGCGAGAAAAAGTGCTGGGTCGCGTGCTCGCCCTGGACCGCAATCTGGAAGACATCCTACCCTCTATATTTTCTTTGCTCGGCGTCGACGAAGCGTCGACAGCGGCGCAAGAGGTAGACCCCCAGGTCAAACGTCAGCAAATATTTGACGCCGTAAGGCGACTGCTGGTGCGGGAGAGCTTGAAGCAACCGCTCTTGCTGCTTTTTGAGGATCTTCAATGGCTTGACGCCGAAACCGAAACGTTTCTGCAGTTTCTCTGCGTGAGCATCGCCTCGGAAAAAATGCTGCTGTTGGTGAATTATCGGCCCGAGTACCAACACAGCTGGGAAAACTGCGCGCATTACACGCGGCTCCGCCTTGAGCCCTTAGCGCAAGAAGATGCGGAAATTATTCTCGCCGCGCTGCTGGAAGAAACAGGGAGTGAGCTGCAGACTTCGCCTCTGCAGCCGCTGAAGCGGCTCGTGTTGGAGAAAACCGAAGGCAATCCGTTTTTCATGGAAGAGATCATCCGGTCGCTGTTCGAACAAGGCGTGCTCGCGCGCGACCCTGGAGGCGTCTTTCTCACCAAAGCCATTACCGACGTGCATATTCCTCCGACCGTGCAAGGGGTGCTGGCTGCTCGCATCGACCGGCTAGGGATTGAGCAAAAGGAGTTACTCCAATCACTCGCTGTTATTGGCAAAGAATTTTCCTTCAGTCTTCTTACGCACGTGCTGACGATTCCCGAGCCTCGCCTGCGCGGATTGCTCTCGTATTTGCAAGCCGAAGAGTTCATCTATGAACAGCCGACGTTGCCCGAACCTTCCTTTACCTTCAAGCATGCGTTAACTCAGGAGGTCGCGTACAACTCTCTATTACTAGAACGGCGCAGAACTATGCACGAGCGCGTCGCGCAAGGCATTGAGACGGTTTTAGCTGATCGCCTTGAAGATCATTACAGTGAACTCGCGTATCACTACAGTCACAGCGGAAACGCCGAGAAAGCGGTCAAATATCTCCATAAGGCTGGAAAGCAGGCTATACAGCGGTCCGCCTATGCCGAAGCCATCGAACAGCTCAGTTCCGCTCTCACCTTGTTACAAACGCTGCCAGATACGCGGGAACGGGCTGAGCACGAGCTGACGTTGCAAATTGCGTTGGGACTGCCGTTGATCATCACCAAAGGCTACGGTGTTCCCGAAGTTGCGCGCGTATACACGAGAACCCGCAGGCTCTATGAACAGATCGGCGGTTCTCCGCAACTGTCGCCGGTGCTGTTCTCCTGATGGCGTTTTTTATTTGTCCGCCGCGCCTACCCAAGCGACCCAGAGCCGGCGGGACCTGTCACCCCCGCCCTT
>CAZUFQ010000476.1:0-5802 GCA_964618735.1 uncultured Enterobacteriaceae bacterium | reverse complement strand
ATGCTTGGCTGCCGTTCGCACGGATCTGGATTCATTCTCTGATAAAGAAGCCTACGCGCTGATGACCAGCGGCTACTACATGACCGCTTATGAAGTTGACCAAAGCCTCCCGCATCTGTTTCAGACAGACGACCACCGCGTCAACTGGAATTTCCTGGCCGTTGAAAACATGTTGAAGGAAAGAGATGAAGCACTACATTTGAAGAAGTACCTCGGCATCTCTTCAGAACTTTTCCTCAAAGTCTGGCGGCTTCTCCCACAGTGGCAGCAGCGGACCATCCTGGCGCTCTTGGTTATTCCTTTCGGTCTAGCCTTCGCCTGGGCGTGCTTACGCTGGCCCTCCTTCGCTTTGTTGACTTTAGGCATGATTGGCGCGACTGTAGCTACCACCCTTGCTGGCTTTTTTGTCAGCAAGACGGTGATTCGCGCCGTACGTTTTCGTGAGACGTTGACGCGTGTGGCCTTCGGGATTGGGGTGGGATTTTTCGCGTGCCTCTTTGCGAACATTCACCTGTGCTTTTTTGACAAGAAATACTTAGAGGCGGGGAGTGTCGAGGTCAGCAAAGAGTAGGAGATTCTTTTGCCTACACGCCGGGTTTCTTCGCGGTAAAAAACAACCGTCGAAACGGAAGGACAGTTCCGTACGAATATGCAGGATAGGCCTCGCGTAGCTTATCTCGATATACAGCTAGGAACTCCTTATGCCGATCCGAGGCGAGCTGCGTAAACACTGGATGCAACGCCGTGCCTTTCATCCATTCGAGTACGGTGTCTGGTCCTTGCAAGGGACACTTATGAACGTCCTGAATCCAAAGGTAGCCCTTTTCTTTCTCGCATTTCTTCCGCAGTTTATCGAGAGGATTCACTTTGTATCGGAGATAGGGCTATGCTTTATATGATTATCGAGTCTTTCAAGAACCGCGACGCTGTTCCTGTCTATCGGCGTTTTCGGGACCAAGGAAGGCTCGCTCCGGACGGCTTGACCTATGTGTCGAGCTGGGTCACTCCTGATTTTGCGCGGTGCTATCAGGTCATGGAGTGCGAGGACCCAAAGCTCTTGGAGCTGTGGGTCGCCCGCTGGAGCGATCTCGCGGATTTCGAGATTATTCCAGTCATGACGTCACAGGAAGCAGTAGCGCAGATTGCTCCCAGGCTTTAGTGGACAGTGAGATCTTGCGAACGGGCTGCGGCGCGTTTCCTCTCTGTGTCACTGACAATGGCCTTGAGTTCATCACCGGAAATTACTTCTTTACTTAACAAACTCTGAGCTGCGGCGCGGAGCGCCGCTTCTTGATCGGTGAGGAGCGCGCGTACACGACCGTACTGCTCGTCAATGATGCGCCGTACTTCACAATCAATCTCGCGCGCGGTCGTTTCACTGTAATCTCCGCCAGGGTGCGCGATGCCGGCTTGTAAAAAAAGCGGTTGTCGCTCCTGATCGAAACTGAACTGTCCGACTTTCTCGCTCATGCCGTAGGTTTTGACCATGCTTTTCGCAATATCTGTTGCTTTTGTCAAATCGTCACGTGCACCCGTCGAGACTTCTCGATAGATCAACTCTTCCGCCACCCGACCGCCAAGCAGCACAGCGAGACGATTTTTGAGTTCAGATTCCGTCATGATGAAGCGATCTTCCGTAGGTAATTGCAGGGTGTAGCCCAGCGCCGCCACGCCGCGGGGGATGATGGAGATTTTTTGCACCGTATCAGAACCAGGCAGCGCCAAAGCAACCAACGCATGACCCACTTCGTGATGGGCGACGCGTTCTTTTTCTTTAGGACTCAACACCCGATTTTTCTTCTCCAACCCGGCAATGATGCGTTCTACGGCCTCTTGCAGTTCAGGCAGACCGACCTTCTCTTTATTCCGACGCACCGCTAGCAGCGCCGCTTCGTTGATAATGTTCGCCAAGTCTGCGCCAGCAAACCCTGGGGTCATGGCCGCAATCACCTCAAGACTCGTCTCGTCTGTGAGCGGCACCTGACGGGCATGTATCTTGAGAATAGCAAGACGACCGATCTTATCGGGTCGATCCACTAACACTTGGCGGTCAAACCGACCGGCGCGCAATAAAGCGGAGTCAAGAATTTCCGGCCGATTAGTCGCCGCCATGAGAATGACGCCCACCCGCGGGTCGAAACCATCCAGCTCTACTAACAATTGGTTTAGCGTCTGTTCGCGTTCCTCATGGCCGACCGGCCCCATACCGCGCGCTTTTCCCAGCGCGTCGAGTTCGTCGATAAAAATAATGCACGGCGCTTTGCCTTTGGCCTGTTCAAACAAGTCCCGCACCCGCGCCGCCCCAACGCCCACAAACATTTCTACGAACTCTGAGCCGCTGATAGAGAAAAATGGGACGCCCGCTTCTCCAGCCACAGCCTTCGCTAAGAGTGTTTTGCCAGTTCCTGGCGGGCCCACCAGCAAAATCCCTTTGGGAATCTTGCCGCCGAGCCGATAGAATTTTTCCGGAGTTTTGAGGAATTCGATGACCTCTTGGAGTTCTGCTTTGGCCTCATCCACGCCGGCCACATCGTCAAAAGAGACTTTGACTTCTTTCTCCATATAAATCTTCGCCTTGCTCTTGCCGATGGCCATGAAACCGCCGCCTAGCCCTTCACGTTGCGCAAAACGGCGCATGAGGAACATCCAAATGCCGAAGAACAGGAGCGCCGGCAGCACCCAAGAAAGAATGTCATGAATGATCGTGTTCTCGATCTCGCCGGAAAATTTGACGTGCTGAGCGCTTAATTTTTCAGCGAGTTCAGGGTCGACTCGAACCGTAACGAATTGTTGCGGCTGACCCTCGGCCGGATCTTTGAGTTTGCCTTCAATATAATTGGGGCCGATGCGGATCTCCGACACGCGACCTTCTGTTAGATAGGTTTCGAATTGGCTGTAGGGAATCTGTTCGGTTTGCAGAGATTGCACCCACAAGCTGTGAAAGAGCAGTATTCCCCACACGGCGATAAAAACGTACCAAATGTGGAATTTGGTCTTTTTGTTCATGCGAGGATTATAGTCATTCTTTTACCTTATGTCAGTGATATTTGTGCAGGAATGGTTTTCAGGCAGGATTGTAAGAGGGGGTTCCGCGCCTCCCGTTGGTGTAGGCCGCAATACAGCCCGCGTACGATGCCGCGCACCGTTCCACGGTCTAATATGGCGCGACCTCGCGCGTCGTGCACCATTAAGTGCATGGGCACAGGACCATGCAATCCAGGAAAAATATAGGAAACTCCTTGTAACAGTCGTGTCCCACTCCGTTGATAGAATGGAATCAAATCGTCCTCGACTTCTAGCGTCAGCAACTGAGCGCGCGGAGAAAAATCAGCGAGATGCTCGGTCAACCAACGATACAAAGTCGTGCCAATTCCTTTCCCTTTCCATTCCTCGGCAACGGCGAAGTAGTCTAAGTGGACAAACGCCGGTTTCTGACAAATCCATATAAGCGCAAAGACCACGACGTGTTGTTCCTCCTGTCCGATGAGGAGTTGATAGTCGCCTGCTTGAAGAAGTTTACGAATATGGGCAATCGGCAACCCGGTGTCATGTGAAAATTCCGCTCGGTAGATACGTATCGCCTCCTGGAACCGGCGTGAGCTATAGTGCTCCACGCGGCTAAACAAAAGAGCGAGGTTTGCTTTTTTCATCCCCACGTCATGCCTTTCTTTCCTGCGTCAGTTGTCGTTAAATGCTAAGAGCGAGAGCATGGTTTCGTTTCGCGGATTTCTTGTGAACAAAGAGAAGCACATGGTAGAACAAGATATCGCTTTTGCACACACTTCCGGTTCACGAATATTTCATGACAGTTTCTCAATTCCTTGATTCCTCCCGTAGTCAACGCATCAGCCTCCCGCAGGTCGAGCTACATTATCTAGAATGGGGTGATCCGCAAAATTCCCCAATTGTGCTGGTCCACGGCGGCTCAGCCCATGCTCATTGGTGGGATCATATCGCTATCGAGTTGGCGCAAGAGTATCGGGTCATCGCCCTGGATTTACGCGGGCATGGCGACAGTAACTGGGTAACACCGCCATCCTACGAAATCGACGATTACGTAGCCGATCTCACGGCGTTTGTTGCGGCTCTCCAACTGTCCCCGTTCGTGTTGGTTGGTCATTCTCTTGGCGGTTTAATCGCCTTAGCCTATGCAGCGCGCCATTCCGTTACATTGCAAGCGCTCATCGTTGTCGATATGGGGCCGCGTTCACGGTCGAGCCGCCGTCTATTGTTGTTCAGTCGGCTCCCTTCGCCGGTGTATCGCGACGAAGCGGACCTTTTTCACCGGTTCCGTCTTTCGCCGGAGGAAACTGGAGTAGCACCAGCGTTATTACACCACATCGCACGCCACAGCGTACGCCCGAGACCAGACGGTCGGCTGACTTTGAAACTTGACCGCGCCACATTCCTCCGACAACCACACGATGTCAGCGCGCAGGGCGCTAACCTCACATGTCCCATGCTTCTCATTCGCGGCGAGAAGAGCCAAACCCTTTCACCTGAAGTCGTTGCTGAAATGAAAACATTGTGCCCGAGTTTACAAGCGACAGAAATTTCTGACGTGGGTCATCACGTGTTTCTCGACAACCCGGTAGCTTTTTTGCGAGAGGTGCGCCATTTTCTGTGTGACAAATAAGGAGGGAACAACATGCAAGACCTGATTGAACGCGCCGCGCAAGCGATCCGCCGAGCGCGTAAAACCATCGCGCTGACAGGGGCCGGCATTTCCGCCGAGAGCGGCATTCCCACGTTTCGCGATCCCGGTGGATTATGGGACCGATACGATCCAGAAGAATATGCGACGATTCAAGCGTTTCGCAGCGACCCTGCCAAAGTCTGGCGCATGATGAAAGATTTTACCGAGTTGAAAACAGCCCAACCAAACCCCGGTCACTATGGCCTCGCTCAGCTTGAACAGATGGGCATGTTGCACTGCATCATTACGCAGAATGTGGACAATTTACATCAAGCCGCAGGCAATCGAGAGGTGATCGAGTTTCACGGCAACATGCGCCAGGTAGTGTGCATGAGCTGCCGCAAGCTCTTACCGTTAGATGAGATTTCGCTAGACACGTTGCCGCCGTACTGTTCGTGTAAAGGCGTGTTCAAGCCAGCGGGCGTGTTTTTTGGCGAACCGATCCCCGTGGATGCGATGTATCGTTCACAGGAAGCGGCGCAGAGCTGTGATCTGATTCTGGTGATCGGCACCTCCGCCGTTGTGTATCCCGCAGCGGACATTCCTCGCGTCGCCAAAGAGTCCGGCGCGCAGGTGATTGAGATCAATCCGGAAGAGACAGACTTGACTCAACAGATTTCTGATTTCATTATTCAACAGAAAGCTGGAGTTGCGATTCCGCAAATTATCGCCGCCATTAAAGCAATGGCTTCGTAGAGGGGGACTTTATGTTGTTTGGTTTCATCGTCGGCGCAGTCGCCGCTGCGGCATTCATTCTGTACGGCAACGGCGAGCTGCTCATTCAACTAGGTGAACAAATCAAGCGCACCTCGGAGCGTTTCTGGGCCTGGCAACGCGATCACAGCAGCCAGAAATGATGAAAATCTCGAACGCTTGAAACTGTCTACTCTTCCGACAGCAACAAATCGTTGCCGAATCGGTTGGGGGCGACTGCTGATCAAAGGTTGAGGTGTCATTGCGAGTGAGATGAGCGTGACGCCCTGTCTGCCGTCAAGAAGACAGGTTAGAGTCGGGCCGGATGCTCAAAAACAAAATTACCCTCTCGCAACTTGAAAGCTTCTTGATGAAAGCGGCGGACATCCTGCGCGGCAAGATGGACGCCTCCG
>CAZUFQ010000475.1:0-5816 GCA_964618735.1 uncultured Enterobacteriaceae bacterium | reverse complement strand
TTTAGGTTGGGTGGTTGGGGTGGTGACTCGGGTTTATTACCAAGCCGTATGTATCGTTATGTGTGATGGCAATTGGATTGGAGTGGGATTGGATGGCGGCGAAGCCATTAGTTGGCGTATATGCTGCGCAGGCGGCGCATACGGCCAGGCATGCAAGAGTCTTTCTGACCTGCCACATAAGTTCCTCCTTTCCTGTTGTTTGCCCTTTAACCTAGTCTGAAGCGTCTCTGGCATAACGATGTAAGGACAAAGGAAGAAGGCCCGCGCACAGGCATGAATACCAGAGAACTCTCTTCGGCTTCAGGAATTATTGGTGCGGCCAAGATTCGGCTTCATTAAGTTTTCATGATGCGTCCTCCTTTGCTTCTTGGTTCTTCTGGAATGCCTCTTTAGGAACGCAAACCGGTAAACCTCCACCTGGTAAGGGAGAATAAGCGACTAGGTGAAAGAAGTCATAAAGAAACGGTAAATTTTCGGTTAAATGTTGTGCCCAGAAACAAAAAGAGAAGGACAGGAAACGAAAGGAAGCCTTACGTTTCGGCCGTTCCGCGTTGAGGTCAGTGTCCCCTCTACCTGACTCAGGCGTTACAGCTGGGTGAGGATATTCCAGAAGCAGCGCAAAAGCAACGCAAACGCTCACCCCAGAACAGCGAAACTTATGATCTGCTTCTATTCGCAGCTTGCGATAGAGGCGTCCTGGGTCATCTAGGGTAGGACCTAACGGTTGTGGAGAAGGCAAAGGGTTGGATTAGTGCCCTCCGCCCCCACTCACGACATACTGCGGACGGCGCATGAAAAAGACGAGCGGACTAAGAAAGAAAAAGAGATAGGCGATCAGGCGGAAATCATCAACAAACGCCATCAGAAGAGATTGCCGTTGCACCTCGCCATAAATAGCCGCGAGAGAAGCGTTGCTGACCCCGCCCTCGCCTGATACCCAAGGCAGCGCTCCTCCGACCGTCGACAGTTGACCCCACACCGCCGGATTAAACAGATGCACGTGGGCGCTTAAATAGCTTTGATGAATCTGGGAGTCACGACTCAGGAACGTCACTAACAAGGCAATGCCAATACCGCCGCCGATCGTTCGCACCATGTTGAAGAGGCCGGAGGCAGTGCCCATCTGTACTCTCGGCACTGCACCGAGACTCAATGTGGACAACGGCATGAAAATAAGGCCCGAGCCCATCCCGCGAAAAAATCCGGGCCAGGCAATGCCCCAATAATCGGTCTGGGGATTGAAGTTTGTCATATCCCACGCGCCGTAGCCCCCCAACCAACAGCCGATGAACACGAGCATGCGCGGATCAAAACGGTTAA
The DNA here is from genome assembly GCA_964618735.1 of uncultured Enterobacteriaceae bacterium. GTDB lineage: Bacteria > Desulfobacterota > Binatia > Bin18 > Bin18 > SYOC01. The sequence goes on along the minus strand of CAZUFQ010000475.1, from coordinate 4,496 downwards.
ACAGTCGCCCGGCCAATAAAATCGACGCTAGCGTGCCGATATACTGAAACGCCAGGACTTTCCCGGCCAGCAGCGGCGTATACCCGGCTAACAACTGACAATAGAGCGGCGTCAGCACCATGGTGCCGTACAATGCGAACATCACCACCGTCGTAAAAATTGTTCCCACCGTGAAGGTGCGGCTTTTGAAAACATGCAAATCAACGATCGGTTCCTTCGTACGTAATTCTTGCCAGATAAACAACACCAGAGACACAGCAGAAATAATCGCGAGAGAAATAATCAGATCCGAAGAAAACCAATCCTCCCGCTCCCCTTTGTCCAGCACAATTTGCAAGCACCCGACGCCGAGAATCAAATAGCCCAGCCCCCACCAATCGATGCGTTTGATTGCGCGTTTGACGTATGGGGGGTCTTCCAAAATCGCAGACACCAAAAAGAAAGTCGCAATGCCGAACGGAGCATTGATGTAAAAAATCCACCGCCAACTATAACTCTCAGTGATCCATCCGCCCAGAATAGGACCAAGGATCGGTCCCAGCATCATGCCGAGGCCCCACACAGCCATCGCTTTCGCATGTTCTCTAGGCGGGAAAGTTTCCAACAAGATCGCCTGCGACATAGGCATTAACGCGCCGCCGCCTGCGCCCTGCAAGATGCGAAAGAAGACGAGAGACGACAAATTTGGCGCGGCGCCGCAAAGTAACGAACTGAGAGTGAAAAACACGACGCAGAAAAGAAAGAACCGCTTACGTCCGAAATAACTGCCGAACCAACCAGTTAACGGCAACACCACGGCGTTGGTTACGATGTATGACGTCAGCACCCAGGCCGCTTCGTCAACTCCAGCAGAAAGACTCCCGCGAATATGATCCAACGCCACGTTGGCGATGGTCATATCCAGCACTTCCATAACGGCGGCCATCATCACTGCCAGTGCGATCAGCCACTTATTTCCTGATCCGGCCGAAGGCGCAGTTGAGGGAGAAGATGTTTCAGACATAGCACAGCCTACATCGAGCTACGAAGGATTTGTTGTACACTGCTTGATTTTACGCGAGGAAATTCCTTTGCCCTTGGCCTCACGCCAGACGGAGCCTGAGCGCAAAAAAGGACGAAAAACTTAACCTCGCGCACGTGGGGCATGCCCAAGCAGAACTTGGGCATGAAAAGAATTCATCAAATACAAATTGACAGACTGCTAGCGGGTGAGCGCGATCTTATCTTGGGTCTGCAACGATAGAATTCCGGCTTCTTGCGCGTCTTGCTTGGCGCGCTCGGCCTGTAAAAGCGAGTTCAGCAACGCGCCGTCACGAACCGTCGTATCGACAGTCGCTTCGACCGATAAACCGATGCGCAACGGCTTCTCTGGCGGCGGCGGTTCATTCAAGATAATTTTCACCGGCACGCGCTGCACCACCTTGACCCAGTTGCCCGTCGCATTCTCGGGCGGCAATAAGGAAAACGCCGCGCCGGTGCCAGCACTGAGACTGTCCACTCTGCCGTGATATACATAGTCGGGATAGATGTCCGCGCGGATTTCCACGGGTTGCCCAACCCGGACATTCGTCAACTGTGTCTCTTTGTAATTGGCTTCGATATAGACGCCCTGCAGCGGCACCACCGCCAGCAACGGCTGTCCAGGCTGAATGCGTTGTCCTTTTTCTATCGCCTTTTTACTTGTCATGCCTTCAAACGGCGCCACAATCGTGCAGTAGCTGAGGTTCAGTTCCGCTTCTTGCACAGCCACTTCCGCTTGTTGGATAAAAGCATGAGCTGAACGCTCCGACTTCGTCACAGAACCAAGAGCAGCTTTTGCCTGCTCCTGTTCTTTCGCCCTGGTCACGGCCGCTTGCTTCAGCTGGTCTAAGACTCGCTGCTGCGTACGGACCCGCGACAGCATCACATCGTAATTCGTCTTCGCTTGATCGAGCTGGCGCGCGGCAATGATCTCTTCCGTCGCCAATTGCTGAGCGCGATGGAGGTCCAGTTCTGCTTGGTGAAATTCCGCTTGCGCCGTCGCTAATTGAGCCTGCGCCGCCGCCTGTTCAGCATTCACCTCTTTCACCCGCTCTTCCGCCACATCAGCACCGGCAAAAAGCTGATCGACCGCGTCTTTCGCCTTGCGGAGCGCTGCTTTCGCGTCAGCAAGCCGTACTTCGGCGTCACGGGTATCGAGCCGCACCAACACCTGCCCTGGCTTAACCCACCAGTTATCTTTCACCAGCACCTCGGCAACCGCGCCGGGAATACGGGAAGTGATCTGCGCCATCGACACGCCTACATAGGCGTTCTCCGTACTGACGTGGGTCGCATAATAACTCCACGCTCGCTTCCCGTAGTAGCCGCCTATCGGCAGCATAATCACCAGCAAGATAATAAGAATGATCTTCTTCTTCGAGAAGCGTGGAGTTTCGTCGTTCACGCTTTTACCTCCGATATTTAGTAAAGAGACTGAAGAATTTCAAAATGAGACTTTCCGGTCACTTTCTAAGATTACCGAGGCCAAGGAATGGAGTCAAGAGGAACAATCATTTTCCTTGAGAAAATTTTAAGAAAGTGTTGCTTCCTTGACACCGATCGCGCTCTGACAGGATAATCAAGCGCAAAGGAGGGTTCACTGTATGCGTGAGAATCGACTGAAAAAGATCCTGAAATCCGGCGGTCCTGCCTTAGGCACTTTAGTGTGGGAAACACGGGGACGCGGCGTGGTACATACCTTAGCGCGGGCGGGCATGGATTTCGTCATGATTTGTATGGAACACTCGGCCTACAACCTTGAGACAGTAGTCGAGTTGGTGGCGCATGCGCATGCCGCCGGCATTTCCCCGATCGTCCGCATTCCGGATTTGCATTATCAGTATGTGACTCGTCTGCTCGACACTGGCTGTCAAAGCCTTATTCTCCCGCACGTGAGAACTGGCGCTGAAGTCAAACGCTTCATTGAATACGCCAAATATCACCCGGAAGGTCGACGTGGGATGGCCATTTATCTCGGCGCGAGCACGGAGTACGAAGATGTCGAGCCGCTCGCCGCCATGACGCATGCGAACGCCAACACGCTGCTGGCGGTGCTGATTGAAACTGCCGAAGCGTTAGAGAATGCAGAAGAGATTCTCATTCCCGGGATCGATTTGGTGCTAGTGGGGCACCAGGATCTCACGCAGAGCCTGGGCATCCCCGGGCAGTATGACCATCCGCGGTTACGCGAAGCCAACGCTCGGGTGCAGCAACTCTGTAAAGAACGGGGCATTGCCATCGCCGGGGCGGTGAATCGTCCGGAAAGTATGCAGGCTGTTGTCAACAGCGGAGCCCAGTTTCTCCTGTATGGAACGGACCTCGTGTTCATCCGACGCGAGGCCCAGCGCGCCGCTGAGGCGCTGGCGCCGCTACGGAAGTAGGAGACAAAAGAATAATAAGGAGCGCACGTTCTGTGGGGTGGGCCATGGTCCACCCTCCACACTGGATTGCCTTTGGCCTAGGAGCCATCCTGCTCGGAGGCCGTCTGCTCGTCAAAACGGCTTATCGCCCATGACGGTGACGCGTTCCATACGGCGATACATTGTCAAATTATCGGCGACTACGCGATGTTGGGTGCAGCGATTATCCCACATCGCCATCGAATTTTTACGCCACTGGAAGCGGCAAGTAAAATCAGGCGATTGCAGGTGAGCATACAGGAAATTGAGCAACGCAGCGCTTTCGGCAGGTTTCATTCCTTTGATCGATTGCGTAAAGGTAGAATTCACAAAAAGTGCTTTCCGGCCTGTTTGCGGATGAGTGCGCACGACAGGATGTTCAGCCGTCACTACTCGCTCAGCGCGCTTCCCGCCGATATGTTCCGTGGACTTTTCGTAATTGGCTCGTGAGAACGTGCGTGAGGTGTCGTGAACCGCGGTCAAGCTCGACAGGATGCGTTGCATATGATCGGACAACGCCTCATAGGCGGCATACATACTGGCCCACATAGTGTCGCCGCCGAACTGTGGAGCCGCTACACAACGCAGAATCGACCCAAGCGGCGGTTCGTCTTCAAAGGTGACGTCAGAGTGCCAGGCATCGGCCACGAACGGATGCTCGGCGTCGCTTTCCAGCACGACGAATTCTGGATGACCCTCCGCTTTGAGCGGCTGGAGAAAAGGATGCACATGCAGATCCCCAAAGCGTTGTCCGAACACCTTGTGCTGGGTCCGCGTAATCTCCTGGTCGCGAAAGAACAATACCTGATGCTCTAAAAACGCGGCCTGGACTTCCGCAAAGGTCGCCTCGTCGAGATTGCCCAAATCTACTCCGCTCACCTCAGCGCCAAGAGCGCCAGCCACAGGACTTACAGTAATATGTTGATAACTCATCATCAGGCTCCCCCTTTCTACAGAACCAAGACTCTTTGTCGTTTTGCTCTTTATGACATGATTTTTCGCAAAAGCACAGGGTTCGTCGCTGCACGGCAAACGCGCTTCAAGGGCGTGGAAACCCAAGGAGTTGAGCCAGGTAAG
>CAZUFQ010000474.1:0-5822 GCA_964618735.1 uncultured Enterobacteriaceae bacterium | reverse complement strand
AAGTACGCGAGCGCATGCTAGTAGAGGCAATGCACAGTGTCAATGGTTCAGGTGAAGGAGTGCAGTCTTTGAGAGAACAGTACAAGTACTGACCAAATCCTCTTCAATGATTGTATCTCTTCCCAGGCATGGACAAGGCGCTTAAGCGCCTTGTCTGCAGTCTAAAATGCTACTTTCAAAGAGGATTTGGTATTAGCTGTCGTTCTACCCTTGACTCTGAGGCGGACCGGCAACGGCAATCCGATAGCCGGTCTCTTTCTCGTACCGATCAATTTCTTTGAGCACTGCATTCATGGCGCCGCCGATGAGACGATCGTGATCAGTGCGGCACCATTCTCTGGAATTGACTGCCAGGTCAGCGGAGCCTTGAAAGCGAGGGAACACTTCTTTCGCGAGGAGTTCATAGGACGCCAAAGAGGCTTGCCGTTCGACCCAGTCGTTCGCCATAATCAGGAAGCAACCAAACCCGCCGGACTGTTTTTTCAATCGTTCAAGCTGTGCTGCTGCATCATCCGGGGTTCCGATGACAACCGTGCCGGAATCGACCAGAGCTTGCGGCCATTTGCGAGGATCGGACTCTTCGGGCGCAAGGGGCAGGGCGACGACATTGCGAAAGTAATCAATCCACTGATGAATACCGTATTCGACTTCCTCGAAGGCTTGTTTGCGAGTCGGAGCCACGTGCATGGCGCCCACTAATCGCCAGGTTGAGCGGTTGACTTGATGGCCAAAATTTTGCGCTTGGTCATTCCAAATTTTCCAATGGTCGCCTAACACCGCAAACCCGCCCATGCTGGTAGCGCCGAGAGAGAGAAGTCCCGCCCCGTAGCGGCCAGCGGTGCGCGGCCCTGCTGGAGAAACCGTTGCGGCTACAGCGATCTCAAAATGCGGGTAAGTATAGGGTCGCAGTTGCAGACGGGCTTCACGTAGAGTAAACCAATCGGTTTGGATAGAAACCGGCTCATCGGAGGTGAGCAGCGCCATAATCGCTCCCAGCGATTGTTCCATGCGTTCACGTTGGGATGCAGGATCGATACCCATCATGTGAGCATCCGACGGTAAGGCGCCAGGCCCGACGCCGAACATGACCCGCCCACGAGTGAGATGATCAAGCAGCACGATGCGATCGGCCAATATGAGGGGATGATGATAGGGAAGAGAGCTGACTCCAGTTCCCAGACGAATGTGGCGCGTCCGTTGGGCGGCTACTGCGATGACGACTTCGGGAGAAGCAATGATCTCCAAGCCGGCGGAGTGATGCTCACCGATCCAGGCTTCATCGTAGCCGAGTTCGTCAAGGCGAACGATCAATTCAAGATCGCGCTCCAGTGCGAGCGTTGGGTTTTGCCCGGCAGGATGAAAGGGAGCCATAAAAATACCGAAGCGTAACGGACGTTCCATTGATTTCCTCCATAGGCTGGGCGTGTCTCGCGTTCATCATCACGACACTCGGAAATACAAGAGCATCGTGATTAACCCTGCCTGATTTGGTCGTCATCATACTGGAGTTAGGGTCGTCGTCAACTCAACAATGCTGCCCGCTGCCGCTGTGCTCTTAGCGTCCCTGACTAATCAACAAGGAAAGACTTGACACGTACTGGCGTATGAGTAGATAGTGCTCAAGGATTCGCGGTTTCCGTTTCCAATCGTTGAGGCGAGATGTACAGTTAATTGGGATGCAGTAAAGCCGCGAGTGAGGCGCAACCCGACTAGAAAGCTCATGGCTGAGCAAGAAAAGCCAAAAGGATTTTGGCAAACGCTACCTGGCGTCTTAACGGGCGTCGCGGCTATCATTACTGCAATAGCGGGGCTCATTGCGGCGCTCTCTCAAGAGAAACACCCGCAATCTCTGGCTACCTCGCAAAGCGTGATCACCAACACGACTGAGTCGCCCTCCAACACAAAGAGCGATTTGCCCGGCTCAGAAACCGTAATCAATCTTATCGGATCAAGTAATGGCGGAAAGGTCGTCGTTGCGACTGGCAAAGACTGGACCAGAACGATCATTGGCTCTGGCCACTACGAAGTTCTTGGCGGTCATACTCCAGAGGAAGCCGTATTGGCGTTTAAGGATAACCAGCCGGCAACCTTCAGTAGTTTCAAAGTCTTGGTGTCTGCAATACGGACAAGCAACCTCAAGGAGTTCGAATTGCTGGTCTCTAACACTTCGCCTGATGGTCCATTTCAATCCATTGGCAAATTTGCAACCAAGAACGCCATGCAGGTCGACAATCCCTATCAAGAGTTCACCTTCCAGCCCGTCAAAGCAAAGTATTTGAAGATCCGCCTTCTCTCGAACCATAATGGCTATGACAACCCTTTCGAAGTGGAAGAATTCCAGTTGTTGGGTAGATTGGAAAAGAAATGAAAGATGCGGAGGTTTGGTTTAGACGGCCAACGAGGACAGGGACTATTATACGGCGTCGAGCAACACTATCCTACTTTAAGAGCATTCCTGCCTCGGTCTGTCACGGTCAAGGGTGTATCCGGGAATGCTTGAGAGATAGTGAGCGAACTCGAAGTATGACTACTTTACCCTCCATCTTGATCACGCTCCTCACCCCGACTTGTATAATGTCTACTAAATATAAGAGTTTGAAAATTCGTAAATTTTCAGATGAAGGGAGGAACGATGCCTAACGAGATGCACCTAACGAAGCTTAAGCAAGGCGTGAAGGCATGGAATGAGTGGCGAGCAAAGCATGAGACAGAAGCAATAGACCTCAGCGAGGCAGACCTTAGTAACCTGAATCTCACTGGCGTGCTCCTCGGCGGCGCCGACCTAAGCGAGGCGAACCTCAGTGGCGCGCATCTCCGGCGTGCCGACCTCCGGCGTGCCGACCTCCGGCGTGCCGACCTCCGGCGTGCCGACCTCAGCGGCGCGGACCTCCGCAATGCGCACCTCCGTGACGCTCACCTCCGCAATGCGCACCTCCGTGAAGCGGACCTCCACGGCGCATACCTCCACGGCGCGCACCTCCACGGCGCAGACCTCAGTGACGCCCACCTCGGTGACGTGAGTCTCAGCGGAGCGGGCCTCAGTGAGGCGAACCTTAGCGGTGCGGATCTCAGCGGCGCGGATCTCCGCTTTGCAGACCTGCGAGGGACGAACCTTATAGGTGCGAACTTGGATCGGGCAGCGCTCACGGATGCCCGCTTATGGGCAAGCCAACGGTCGAACTGGTCAATCCACAATATTCTTTGTGAGGCCGCCTACTGGGATGAAGACGGACAAGAGCCGACCCATTACGGACCAGGGGAATTTGAACGCCGCTACGCCGCGTCTACAAGGATGGTCCTTCAGTATCCAGGGAGTATGCGTCCTATTGAAATTGCCATCTTACCCGCATTCATGCAGCTCCTTGAAGACACCCATTCGGGTTGCGCCCTCCATCTAGACTCCATTCAAATAGCGGCAGGCGGAGCCACAGTTACTATTGGGATTGATGATACGGGAAGTCGGAGTCCTGACGAACATGCGGCGCGGAAAAAAGCATTAGAGATGGCCGCCCAACAGGCTATTCGCTCTCAAAGAGAATTGCTACAAGAGAGAACCGTCCGCGAAAAAATCCAAGCGCAACTCAATCTTGTCTATAAAGAAATTCTGGCTCAGATGAAGGGGAGTGTGTGAAGAACATCTCTCTTCATATTTCCCTAAGCCTGTACCTGGAACCGCAGCAGAAAAGCCCTGACGTTATGCGACAGATTGTAGAACTCTTAAAAGACGTAACCGAATAGCAGAGACGAGAGGCCTTTTCTCCAAAAGCGAATTTCGCTAATTTAGGCGAACTTTGGAGAGAATTTCGTTGTAGCCAGGGTGCAATACCCTTATTTATCGATGGTGGCAGTTGATATAAGTTCCTGATTTTCTCAGTCGCCGGAGTGGTGGAACTGGCAGACACACAGGACTTAAAATCCTGTGACTGGAAACGGTCGTGCGGGTTCGAGCCCCGCCTCCGGCATCGCAAGCTCAGAAGATCAGCCCCTCTTTTCCTTCATTCCGTTTGTCCGTCTTTATAGCTGGGAGGATATTGCATGAGCTGCTGTACCTCGTCGCCTCCCACACGCCGGAATCCCAGCCGTTGGTACAACGTACCCTTTTTGGGGGGGGGGATGAGGCCGCCGGACTTATAACCCGGCGGCCATGGAGGGCCTTATTGACACCTGACGCCGACGTGAATCCGATAGAACGGCGCGGTGGATGCCTGTGAAAAATGCAGTCCGATCACGTCGCCAGCAACGACGCTAATTGTGTGTGTCGTGTCAGAGTTAGAGGCCTGTGTACCGGGGGTCCCGGATGTACTTACGGTGGTTGTAAGGGCTGAGTCTACGTAATTTTTCATCATGGTGATCGTAATACTGCTTGCCGAACCACTGACGCTATACGTCTTTACGTATAGATCTCGGAGGGTACAATCCACAGGCATGACGGAAACCGTGTGATCGGCGGCACCCGCGCTAGAGATAATTTGGCTGTTTCCGCCGAGCGGCTGGTACCATGTCGTGGCAGCCGACGAGTTACCTGTGCCAGTGAGGAAGAGCCCGCCGGCGCTTGAACCCGTGGGACCGGTCAGCCCAGTGGAGCCAGTGACTCCGGTGCTCCCCGTCGCCCCTGTATCTCCAGTGGCTCCAGTCGCTCCTGCAGTTCCCGTAGATCCAGTGGACCCAGTGGCTCCAGTTACACCCGTAGACCCGGTGGTCCCCGTCGCGCCGGTCGCGCCCTGCTGGGCGAGCAAAGCCCAGGGAGCGCCGCCCGGGGGCGTGTTCCCGACATTGCCATTGGCCAAGCTGATATAGCTGGAGCCACTAAAGAACACCGCATCGCCGGTGGCATACGTGGTGAGATTGCTCCAGGAGCCCTGGAAGCTAATCGGTGGGCCGGTGGAGCCCGTGTCCCCCGTCGCGCCCGTCGCACCCGTAGAACCGGTAACCCCAGTGTCACCCGTCGCGCCCGTGTCCCCTGTCGCTCCCGTGGCTCCCGTGGCTCCAGTCGCGCCCGTAGAGCCAGTAACTCCCGTAGCTCCAGTCACACCCGTAGACCCGGTCGTCCCCGTCGCGCCCGTCGCTCCCACTTGAGCTAGGAGACTCCAGAAGGCGGGACTGGTGTCGGGGGAGTTGTTCAGATTCCCATCTTGCAACGAAATATAGCTGCTGCCGCCAAAACTCACCGCATCCGTCGCCGCATACGTCGTACCGCCGCTCCACGCGCCCTGGAAGGTGAGACCTGTGGCCCCGGTCGCACCCGTCGCGCCGGTCGGTCCTGTGGCTCCGGTTGCCCCGGTATTCCCTGTGGCCCCGGTCGTACCGGTATCCCCCGTGGCGCCCGTCGCACCCGTAGTTCCTGTAGCCCCAGCGGCGCCCGTAAGGCCGGTAGCCCCCGTGGCGCCCGTTACCCCGGTAGAACCACTAGTCCCCGTCGCGCCGGTCGCGCCCTGCTGGGCGAGTAAGGCCCAGGGTGCGCCGTCCGTGGGTGAGTTCCCGACATTGCCGTTGGTCAAGCTGATGTAGCTAGAGCCGCCAAAGAACACGGCGTCGCCGGTGGCATACGTGGTGAGATTGCTCCAGGAGCCCTGGAAGCTGATCGGTGGGCCGGTGGCCCCGATGGACCCCGTCGACCCGGTGGCCCCGGTCACACCCGTATCCCCGGTGGCGCCCGTTGGACCCGTCGCCCCCGTATCCCCGGTGGCCCCAGTGGACCCCGTCGACCCGGTCGACCCTGCATTCCCCGTGGCGCCGGTCGCCCCAGCAGACCCAGTTAGTCCGGTGGCCCCGGTCGCGCCCACTTGCGCCAGGAGACTCCAGAAGGCAGGACTCGTATCGGG
>CAZUFQ010000473.1:0-5843 GCA_964618735.1 uncultured Enterobacteriaceae bacterium | reverse complement strand
TGTGCGACTCGACGGAGGAGCAGCGAGGACAGGCAGTTGTAGCCCAGCTTTGATGAAGCGACCAATGTGGTCGCGGCACTCGTCCGGTGAGCCGAAGACGTAGAGATCCTCGACCATTCGTTCTGGAATCGCCTTCTCAGCCCCTTCGCGATCTTTTGCCTTCCAGCGTTCGTGGACTTCATCAAGAATGTCGCTGTAGCCGAAACGACGGAATCCTTGAATATAGGTATTTGCTTGGCAATAGCTGACTAACACGTGGCGCAAATTCTTGAATGTCTTTTCTCGATCCTCCGTGACAACCGTATGAATGTAACAACCGATATCGATATCCGACAACGCACGACCAGCGCGTTTGGCGCCTTTTTCAACTTCAGCCAAAGAGTGGGGCACTTGCGACGCTGGCAGCCAGGCGAGGAGAATACCATCGGCCAGCTCCCCCGCGAGTTGTAACATCTGCGGATTGACGGCAGCCAGATACAGAGGCACGTGCTGCGGCGGCGTCATGCCGAGTTGGAACCCGCGTGGTTGGTAGAATTTGCCACCGTAGGTCACTCTCTCGCCCGCCAGCGCCCGCCGTAAGATCGTGACATACTCTCGGGTGCGTGAGACTGGGAAATCCCACGGCACCCCGTGAAACGCGTTGATATTCTGAGTGCTCACGCCCAGGCCCAGCCGCACTCGTCCGGGTGCAATGACATCAAGCGTTGCGGCTTGCATGGCGGTGAGCGTCGGCGGCCGCAAATACAGAGAAATGATGCTGGTGCCAATGGTAATGCGACGACTGCGGGCAAGTAACGCGCCGGCTAGAGTGCACGTCTCCGTTCCCCACGCTTCGCCGGTCCAAATACTATCGAAGCCTCGTTCTTCCGCTTGATGGACCACGTCGGTACACAAGTCGATGGGTAACCCGATGGGCGGAATTCCTAAACCAACGCGCATTATGGTTCTCCTTCTTTTTCGTTGACGCTTCCACGCCTCATGCTTCATTCTCTTCTGCTAACGCGGACCAGGCGGTGTAGTGTTCTTCCAGTTTCTGTTTGAGCGTGTCGTACTCTGCTGTCAATTCTTTTGCACGCTGTGGGTCGCTGAAGACGGCTCCATCCGCCATCATCGTTTCAATCGCATTTTTGCGCTCTTCGACTCGGGCAATCTCTTTCTCTAGCTCCGCGAGCCGTTTTTCTCGCTTCTGGCGTTCCGCGCGCACGGCTTTCTGCTGCTCATAGCTATTCTTGCCCCGTTTCGCTTGTTCAATGACGGCTAGCACTTCAGCCACAGCTTGCTGCTCTTTCCTTTCTATGGGGCCTGGGTGCAATTTTGCTTCACCCTGTGTGCTTGAGGTTGAGACGCTCGACTCTTCTTGCCGCTCTTTCCACTGTAAAAATTCCTCAAAGGTTCCTGGATACACAACGAGTTGGCCGTCGTGCATTTCTATCACCTTTGTGACGAGCCCTTTGAGAAAGTAGCGGTCATGCGAGACAATGACAAACGCGCCGCCAAACTGGAGCAACGCTTCGCGCAAGACATCTTTGGTGCGAATATCAAGATGATTGGTCGGTTCGTCAAGAATTAAGCAATTAGACGGTTGCAATAACATCTTCGCTAACGCGAGACGACTTTTTTCGCCGCCGCTTAACACTGAGACGCGTTTTTCAACCGTGTCACCGGAGAACAAGAAAGCGCCCAGTAATGTACGTAGTTCTGGGATGACCTCAGTACGAGCGTCGCGAGAGATTTCTTGATACACCGTGTTGTCGCCCTGCAAGTGCTCGGCTTGTTGTTGGGCATAATAATCAAGGGTGACATTGTAGCCTAATCGTCGTTCACCAGCAGTCGGGTCCTCAACGCCAGAGAGAATGCGACTCAACGTCGATTTTCCTGCGCCATTGACGCCGACCAGTGCAATCCGGTCTCCTCGTTCAATAATAAGACTGAGGTCGCGAAAGACTTGCAGCTCGCCGTATTGCTTTGTCACCCCTTGCAGCTCCAACGCAACACGGCCGCTGCGTTGCGCCGCCGGAAAATGAAACCGCACGCCTTTAGGCGCGCTTTGGGGCGGCTCCAGCACCTCCATCTTGTCGAGTTGCTTGATGCGACTCTGTACTTGTGAGGCTTTGCGGGCGTTGTAGCGAAAGGTATCGATAAACTTCTTGATTCGTTCAATCTCTTCTTGCCGCTCTTGGTATGCTTTCTGATAGGCCTCGACTTCGCGCTCGAACAGTCGCTCGAAGGCGGAGTAATTACCCACATATTCTCTGAGCGTCCAGCGATGCAGCGCGGCGATGCGTGTCGCCATGCGATCGAGAAACTCTCGATCGTGGGAGATGATGACGATGCTGCCGCTATAAGAACGCAGATACCCTTCGAGCCACAGCAAGGAGTCGAGATCGAGATGGTTCGTGGGCTCGTCGAGCAGCAGCACTTCCGGTTGTTGCAGCAGGAGCTTGGCCAGGGCGATGCGCATTTGCCAACCGCCGCTGAAGGTTTCTGTAGGGCGTTCGAACTGATCTTCGTGAAAACCGAGCCCACTAAGCACTTTCGCCACCTCGGCGTCCGCCCGAAACCCGCCGAGTTCCTCAAAGCGGTGTTGCAACTCGCCGTAGCGGGCGAGAAGCTCGGCATGTTCTTCTCCGTTGCCGTTTTCTTGCTCCAAAGCAGTGTGGATCTCCACTAGCTCAGTTTGGATATCAGTCAATTGTGGGAGAGCGGCCCGCGTTTCTGCGAAGAGGGTGCGGCCTGCAATTTCAATTCCCTCTTGCGGGAGATAGCCGATGGTGACGCTGCGCCCACGTTGTACGACGCCTCTGTCTGGTTCAAGCTGCGCTGTAATAAGACGAAACAACGTGGTCTTCCCGGCGCCATTGGGGCCGACCAAGCCCACGCGGTCTCCTTTGCGCAGATGCCAGTTGAGATCGCGAAAGAGTTGCTGTCCACCAAATGACAGCGAAACATTGATAAGTTGCAACATGAAAAGAGAAGAATCCTCAGCAGAAATTTTTCTATTGAACAGATTGTACCAAAGGAGAAGGGTGGTGAGCTACGGGCTTGCTAGAGAAGGGTGCATAACAATTTTCTGGCAACCTGGGCTAGCCTCCTAACGGCCAGAGTTCCGATATGCACTCACTGAAGAACCAACGCTTGCACGACTGCGCGTAATCCCTTAGAGTGCGCAGCGATGCGAACGTATGCGCAATATCGCCGTGTGTATGATGAAACCTTTACACGGTTAGAAGAAGAGTACGACAGTTTATCCTTTCAAGAAAAGAGCAAGCGCGTCTTAGGTCGCGACAATCCACTGCTCTATTCCTCCCGAGTGGTAGGGGAGAAAATGGGTGGGCCCGTGCTCTCTAAGCAGGCTCTTGAACGCGGGCTTGGTCGTCAGACGCCGCAATTCGAAAGTATTGCGTATCATACGCTCGTCCGCGCGCCGCTCCGTCGTGTCGTGCTGCCTGAGGCGCGGTGGATCTTCTTGGATTTTTCAGGCCAAGCTGGCGGCTGGCGTTATCAACGTGCAGAAGCTGTGCAGAAATTCTGCGAGGCGCTTGCTGAAAAAGCGCCAGAGTCTGTCTGTCGTTTTCTCAGCGGCGGGGTCGCAACTGCAGAGTTACTGGACCGGCTGTTGTGGGAAGAATTTTCTCGCCCTGGTTCTTCCTTCCGCACCACCGCGAAACACATTCATTGTCGATTCCAACTCTGGGTTGCGCAGTCGCGCGGGGATATTCCTGAAGGGAACTGCGTGCAAATCGTGTGAAGGTGCGAGTCGTCGACGAAAACGCGTGCACTCACGGCAGAAAAAGAAAAAGGCCCTTTATGGGGCCTTTTTCTTTTCACTTCTCCGCTAGGGATCGGAAACGCGCCTACTCTACTTCTTTTTTGCTGCGGCCTTCGCTTTTGACGCCGGAGCTTTTGCTTTGGCTTTCGCTTTGGCGGCGGGCTTAGCAACTGCTTTGGCGGCAGGCTTGGCGGCTGCTTTGGCGGCAGGCTTGGCGGCTGCCTTCATGGTTTTGGCGGCTGGTTTCTTCGCTGCTGTAGGCATAGAGACCTCCTTCTTAATAAGAGTGTGGGTGTGGGAACCCTTCGATAAAGTAAATATGTTGTGCGCCCCAGCGGAGGTCCATGTGTGTTCTTTTTAGCAGATCGTTTTATCCGCTGCAAGGAAAAATCGGCGACTGCAGAAAAAATTTAACGTCGCGCCGAAAATATTTTCTTTCCTGGATAGAGTGCGCGATCTCCTAATTCTTCTTCAATGCGTAACAGTTGGTTATATTTTGCCGTCCGCTCGCCGCGACACACGCTGCCGGTTTTAATTTGTCCCGCATTGAGCGCCACGGCTAGGTCGGCGATGGTGGCGTCTTCAGTTTCTCCCGAGCGATGAGAGATCACCGGGGCGTACCCGCGCTGCTGCGCCAACGCTACAGTTTCCAGGGTTTCCGAAAGGGTGCCGATTTGGTTCACTTTCACCAAGATCGCGTTCGCCGCGCCCTCTGCGATGCCGCGCGCGAGTCGTACAGGGTTGGTGACAAAAAGATCGTCGCCAACGAGTTGCAACTTTTTGCCGAGCTCTTTGGTCAACAATTGCCATCCTTCCCAATCATCTTCAGCGAGCCCGTCTTCAATCGACACCAAAGGATACTGCGCCGCCCACCCTCGATACAATTCAACTAAATCCGCGGCGGTGCGCGTCATGCCGCCGGATTTATGAAAGACGTAGCGACCCTCTTCGTACAATTCCGTAGCAGCGACGTCGAGTGCGAGAAATACTTGATTGCCTGGGCGATACCCTGCACGCGTAATGGCTTCTAACAACACATCCATGGCTTCTTCATTCGAGCGCAGGTCCGGCGCTACGCCGCCTTCGTCGCCCACAGCAGTCGTGAGCCCTTTTTCTTGGAGGAGTCGTTTGAGGGCGGCAAAGATTTCTGCGCCCATACGCAGCGCCTCACGGAACGATTTGGCTCCTGCTGGAACAATCATGAACTCTTGAATGTCAACATTATTGGTGGCGTGTGCGCCGCCGTTGAGCACATTCAAGAGCGGCACCGGCAAAGTGCAGGCCGCCTTCCCGCCGAGCGCATAGTAGAGCGGCCTCCCTGCAGCAGCAGCAGCAGCTTTCGCGACCGCGAGAGAAGTGGCGATCATAGCGTTGGCGCCCAGCCGCTTCTTGTTGGGCGTGCCGTCGAGTTCGAGCAAAAGAGCGTCGATCTTTTTTTGCTCTTCGACGTTTTTTCCGGTCAGCTTCGCGGCAATCGCTCGGTTCACATTATCTACAGCTTTTTGCACGCCTTTGCCGGAGTATCGTTTCTTCCCTTGATCGCGCAGCTCCCACGCTTCGTGCGCGCCGGTTGAAGCCCCAGACGGGGCTGCGGCGCGGCCACAGACGCCATTCGTAAGAATGACGTCGACCTCAACCGTGGGATTCCCGCGACTGTCGAGGATTTCACGACCAAGCACTTTTTTGATTTTCATGGAGTGTCCTTTCGGTGTTCTATCTTTCTCTCGGGGTGCGCGTTGCCCGCGGCGACGTGAGTCGGTACAATGTAATCATGGTGGTCATGAGGTGGAGGTGGATGGATGAAACGGTTGTGGTTATTGGCGGTGCTTATCGGCTATGCGATTCTTGGCGCTTCGACTCTCGTCGGTGAGCGAGGCCTCTTACATCTCCAAAAATTACGGCAAGAACAACACGATCTCCAGACTGAGGTGTTTGCCGTACTGCGTTAGAATGAGGACTTGCGCAATCGTATCAAACGGCTTCAGACCGATTATGAATTCTTCGAGAAAGTAGCGCTGGAAACGGCCAAGCTTACCAAAAAGGGGAAAGGCAACTTTTTTTTTTATGGAAAGGG
>CAZUFQ010000472.1:0-5859 GCA_964618735.1 uncultured Enterobacteriaceae bacterium | reverse complement strand
GGCTTCCCCAGAAAACCCGCATCTGCTCACATAGCCTCAGCCTCCGTCGCCAAGGTGACGCGGTGGCCCAGTTGCTCCAAGCGCTGCACGTAGTGACGGGTGAGGCGCGCAGTCGCCAAGCGATCAAAATGCTCTGGCCCCAGATCGTGATAGGGCACTCCATCCCGCAGAATATGATACACACTCACCAGAATACTGTGCCCTACTGCCAGCACCGCTTTCTTCTTACCGCGCCGTTGTCCCAGCCGCGCATACTGCGCTCCCAGGTACGTCCGCCGTGCACGCCCGGCTCCCCAGCCGCACTCAGTCAGGACCGGCTTGAGCCAGGTATTGCCCTTGCGCGTCTTCCCGGTCTGGCGTTTGCCGGCACTCTCTTGATTCCCCGGGCAGATCCCGGCCCAGGAGGCTAAGTGGGCTGCCGAAGGAAACTGCTGCATATCCAGGCCAATCTCGGCAATGATCGTCTCGGCGGCGACCCGGTCGACCCCAGGAATACTCTGCACGTGGGCGACCTGCTCTGCATGCGGCTGCAAGGCGGCCTCGATGCGCGCGCTCAACCGAGCGATAGCTGCTTCCAGATACGCAATGTGGGCCAAGACCTCATTGAGCATCAACCCATGATGGGCGGTGAACCGCCCGGTCAAGGCTTCCGCTAAACGCGCCCGCTTCTGCCGTAGAGTGCCTTTTGCTAACTCGGCCAACACTGCCCCATCACGCTCCCCTCGCACGAGCGCCTGGAGCATCGCTCGCCCCGAGGCTCCCAGAATATCGGTTGCGACCAGCCCCAGTTTGATATTGGCCGACTCCAGCAGCTTTTGCACCCGATTGGCCTCCGCAGCGCGTTGCTGGATGAGCGTTTTGCGATAGCGGGTCAGGTCCCGCAGCTCACGAATGAACGGCGGCGGGATGAAGCTAGCCCGCAGCAGCCCATGCTCTAACAATCGTGCCAGCCACTCACAATCTTTGACATCGGTCTTGCGCCCCGGCACCGCTTTCATGTGGCGAGCATTGACAAGGATTACGGCAAAGTTGCCCTCGAGGATATTGAACACAGGCTTCCACAACACGCCCGTGCTTTCCATCGCCACATGCGTGACACCGTGCTCCGTGAGCCAATCGGCCAGCTGTAACAACTCTGAGGTCGTCGTCCCAAAGGTGTGCACCTCACTCTTTCGCCGTCCTCCCTTCGCAGGATGACGCACACACGCGACCACCGTCGCCAGATGGACATCGATGCCACAGCATGTCTGATAGAGGACTTCCATAATGCTCCCCCTTCATGCCGCGTCCGAGGGGTGGTCTCAGAGAGAAGAGTTTCCCTAGCGTGCTGCCGCTCTGGCACAACATTGTGCAGTGCCTGCCGACCACCCAGGTCATCTTCCAAGCGAGCTCGGTGCACCAATCCGGTCACGACCTTCGCTCGGAGCGCGGCGGCCTCCACTCTAGCACATCCCTTTTTCATGCGGTGTCAGTGAGGGGCACCCTCATGACTCTTCCAGTACACCCCGGTCGATTCCATCGCCACATGGGTACACCCGTGTCCGGCCAGCCAGTCCGACAAGGCCAGTAGCTCGCCGGTTGTCGAGCCGAAGGTCCTCACCTCGTGTCTCACCTTCCTCTTGGTCGCAATGCGGACACAGGCCACTACGGTTTTCTGGTGGACATCTAGACCCGCACACCGGGCATGAATGACTTCCATGTTCCCCTCCTCTCCGGGCCGCCTCGGCGGGGAGTCCTTGTCTCTGAAGTCTTGAAGGCGCGCTCTTCGGCCTTGCCGATGGCGGCAGTCCGGGGTGCTCATAGGACTCCGGGTCCAACTAACTTTCGGGCTCACCAGCACCAATGCCAAGCCGACCTCCATGCCAACGCGGCGGGACTAGGATAGCTATTTCATGCGCCGCGGGTCTACCCTGTTGATGAAAACTAACGCCCAAGCTCACCGCGAGCCGCCCAGCCGAGGCCTTTCAGCTTCAGCAGAACCGCAACAGGGCGGCGATGTGGTGGAGCGCCGAGTTAGGTGGCGTCTTCGCCTCCGACGCTTTCAATGTTGACGCGTTCAATGATGTAGACCATTACATCACTGCATTCAGCAACATATTTCTGTTTCTTCCGGTCCTCGGGTAGTGCGGCGATTCGTTTCGCTATGAACAAAGCTGCTCGTGCAATTTCTTGTTTGTCAGATGTGCTGAGCGTCGATTCAAATGCATCATAGAACTCGCCATAGGCCGCCGCGATCCGGTACGGATAGTGCAGCCGCTCTATTCTGACTTGCTCGATAACGATTCGTCGCGCTTTTCGGAATGCTGCCATGCAAGTAGTCGGATCGCCAGAGCGAACCGCTTTGACCAGAAGGAATCGAGCATAGTGGTTGTCGATCTGGTAGGGCTCATAGTCCCGGTCCTCCGCAAGAGAGTAGGCGGTTTCAAAATACTTCTCTGCGCGGTCAAGCTCCTCCAGAACGAGGCAAGCTATGGCATACTGCAACCAAAAGAGAGGATTTTTCCGGCAGCGATCTAACCCCTTGATTGCTTCATAATACCGGATAATTGCTGCACGCTTACCCTTTTCAGGAAAAATATCCTGCAAGTTGCTAAACCGCATGAGGGCCGTCATCAGGTCGCGGTGGTAGGCAGAGGCAGGAGCAGCCCGGTTGGCAGATCGAGCGAGCCCAATCAACACCTCGACGATGAGGCCGACATTCGCAATCCTCTTCAGGATAAACTGCGATGCGATCGAAGAGCGAAGCCTGACCTCGGCTCGTGCAAAGTCGATGAGCTGCGCAATCGCAGGGTTGCGTCGAAAGTCTGAGCTCAGTACACGGTCTCCGCACAAGTCGACAAGTACATCGAGCGAAGGGATATAAGTTAAGACTGTCAGCGCCAGAATAGCAAGCACGACTTCATGGTAACTACGCTTCTGGTTTAGCTCCTGGAAAATCTTTTCAAATCGGTCGACTATCTGCGGAGATTCCAGAACCTTTAACAAGATCGCGTGAAACTCTCTGCGGCATGCCTGTGAA
This sequence comes from uncultured Enterobacteriaceae bacterium, assembly GCA_964618735.1. Classification (GTDB taxonomy): domain Bacteria; phylum Desulfobacterota; class Binatia; order Bin18; family Bin18; genus SYOC01. The sequence goes on along the minus strand of CAZUFQ010000472.1, from coordinate 2,840 downwards.
AGCAGGGTGGATTTTCGGTGAAGCGACCACGACGCTTTTTCTCCCCATAGGCCGTATTCATTAAAGAAGTTGACGAGCCATTGGATCTCGGTGTCTGTAAGGCGGTCTACTGGGATTTCAGGAACACTTGAGACGCCGAGTTTCTCGCAGACGCGATCGATCATGACATCGTTGGCGGAGCTACGCGCGGCTAGCACGAAAGCGGATTGTGAGTTGGCATGCACGCTGAGGAACTCTATCGTGTCAAGCCAATTGGGATAATCATCCACCACAAGGAGCGTCTTTGCGGAAGCGGTGAGAACCTGTTCGAGTTCTTGAAGGAGGGTGTCAGATCGTCGGTCTAGCGTAAAAACTTGGTAGCCCTGTTCGGAAGCCCTGCATTTGATTCCTTCAAGAACCAGGGTCTTCCCATTGCCCAGGTCAGAGTGGATTATAATGGCGCGGGTGCCACGGGCAAGATAGTTCAGCGCAGAGTCGACGGCTGCTCGTTCTAGGAAGTAGTGCGGTCCACCGTGAAGCGACGCTGAAACCAGATAAGATTTTAGGTCGCCTAGAAGCAAAAGGTCAAAGACATCGCGATCTGAGAACGGCGGGCTATTGGTGGGCATCTCATAGGGCTGAACACAATACGGCACATGCTCAGGTCGCCGAGGCGGCTTGTAGCTTTGGATCGTGCTAGAGGCTGCTGCCATAAATGCCGCAGTCGTTAGTTGGAGTATCTGTCCGAAGCGTGAGGCGCGGCGAACCGTCGCAGAATCAGGTTGAGGGCCGAGGATGAAGAAGCATTTTTCTCTCAAGTCGGGCGTTTCGAAGAGGAGACGTCTAATATCCAGGTCGGCAAGGGAATAGCCGATAAGGAAAACTGCGCGAGCGAGGCTAATATCCTGGCGAAAAAAGGTGGCCCATGAAGAGTTGGCCAGAGACGCAGTTAGGTAGCTTGAGTCTGTGAGCTTAAGTTCGGACCAGAGGTTGTCACGGGCGACTCGATCAACAAAACCATTGAGGTGGATACAGAGTGTAGCACCTTTTGGGATTTGGCGGATGTCGTCGCTAAGGGTGACCGGTGTAAGCTGCTTAGAAGCCCTCCGGTATGCCGTCTCGAGAACGTTATCGTAATTGGTGGTGTATATACGGTGCCAAGGCAATTCGGCGACGTGGATGTGGCTGGGATCAACGTTGCTGGCCGTGAACTCTTGCTGTAACTCTTCGATGAGTCGATCTTCACCGAAGTGCTGAGCAAACTCCTCAGCCGCGTCCTCGAGGGTCGTGTCGTCGGGGAGCTTAGAGGAAATGGCGAGATGCTGAGCAAGTTCGCGTCCCTTTTTGAAGCGGGATCGCCGTAGATTCAAGGCACCTTCTGCGAAGCCCGCGCCTGTGAATAAAACTGCGTGACCGTCGATCACATATTCAAGAGCTCGGTCCAGGTCCATCATTCAGCCTCCACTAGCCATATGTGAACAAAATACCTCTCTACGTCATGAAGGAGACCGCCACCTAACGTCGCCGATCACTTGCCGCCGCCCACCGTAACCTTTCGAATTCAAACCAAACCGCAAGCGGGCGGCGGTCAAGTGGAACGAGTAGTTAGAAGTAATTTCTCAGCTTAGGTCAATCCTTGTACGGAACCTTAAAGTAACCCACCAGAGGATAATTGTTTACGTTGATACTCGACATCGCATATATGCCGAGCGGATGTGCTGTTTCCAAAGTTCCAATGCCAGCTAGCGCTTTGCCTTCAGAATCGGTGCTTATAACTAGGAGGCAAAAATTGCCAATAGCTCCTCTATAACAGACAATATCTCCGGGCTCAGTACTTTGTGTCCTTTCGAACGATCTCATGAAAGCCTCTGAGAGATACTCGCCTCTGTTCTCCCGGATGTTTATGCTGACGTGGTGAAGTACATACTGAATAAAACTTGATGAACTAAAGCCTTCGAGTAATCGCCTTCCTGTGATACTAAATGGAATATCTTTCCAGGCGAGCAGTATCGCCATCAATATGGCCTCTTGTCTCTGACCATTCGGCAACGACAGAAACTGCTTACGAAATAACCCCCAATTAACAGAGCGATCGACTATAACTTGACGCTCTATGTCGAGAATTTGTAGGAGAAGCGCCGCCGCAGAGTTTCTTTTTTCTACCAGTTTAGGAATTATGGCGTTTAGTTCCTCAATGTCGCCTTTTTTCTTCTGTATCTGTTCTTCGAGGTCTGATATCTCTTTTCGAAGCCTGTCTATCTCAACATTCCTTAGTATTACCTCCTGATCTAATTTGTGAATGGTGAAATAAGAATAACCCATTGACAAAAAAACTAGCAGAGCACCAAACAAGGAAAGCCATCCCCAGCGGTGCGAACGTTGCGCAATGTCTTCAAAGGTAGCCATGCTTAATTTCGATCCTGATCACTGCCAGCAGGGATTAAGCGGCGCATTGCTTCTTTCCACATGTAGAGAAGGCGGCCAGCTGTATAGGTTATCAGTCCAGACGAACCAACTAAGGCAGATAATTCAGCCGATCCAGCCGTATCCTTAATCATGAGAGAAGTGGCGCTTGCAATTAGCATAACTAGAGAAAGAACAGTTACAAGCAGGTAGACCCCCCGTTCAAATTTGAACAATTGTGTGAGCCTTTCAATTGCTTGTATTCGTTCTTCTAGACTATCTGCCATGAGTCTCAACTTTATGGACTTCTAACGCGTCCGCCTCAGCCGCCGCGGCCCTGCCATGACCGTTCGGCTTCAGTAGAAACCGCAAGCGGGCCGCGGTCAGGCTGGAGGTGGTTGTTAGCCTCTTCAATTTAAGCCTGTCAAATCAGAATCATTTATTTGAACAAATCTTTG
>CAZUFQ010000471.1:0-5862 GCA_964618735.1 uncultured Enterobacteriaceae bacterium | reverse complement strand
AGTAGGCGCTGCCGGTGGCGCGCTGGCAATCGCGGCAGTGACAGTTGCCCATATACAAGGGCTCAGCGGTACATTCATAACGAAGCGCGCCACAGGCGCAACCACCGGTAAAAGAAGCAGGCATGGGGAACCTCCTAAAAAGTATGCAGCTAGAGGTAACGGATTCTCTGTCGGAAGAGAAGGGGCTGAGGCGTTTGATGGGGCCATGCTCCTTCTCTCTAGCCTTGAAGGCTACTGACACCCGCTTACTTGGTCTATCCCTGGTGCATATCTGATTCGCTCAAGTTCATTCAGCGGACGGTCAGCGATGCGGCAGACGACGTCAAGCAGTTTTCTCTTTTCTTCTCTCTCTGAGGGTGAGAGCCAGAACAAACGCCAGACACGGACTGTGCTATCTTCGCTGCCTGACACGAGCCGGCCATCGGGACTAAAAGCGAGAGCCGTGACCGGGTCAGCGTGTCCGGCCAGGACTGTGGATTTAGCGTCCGAGGAGGGGGCGCGCAAATCCCATAAGCGAATCAGGTTATCGTCCCCACCTGTCGCTAACCAGAGACCGTCTGGGCTAAAGGCTAGGGTGCGGATGGGATGTTCGTGACCCTTGAAGACGATTGAATGGGGAGCGAGCGGTTTGAGGGTGTTCATGTCCCATAAGCGGGCAGTGCTATCTTCGCTTCCCGAAGCCAACCAATGGCTATCCGGACTGAAGGCGACAGCACGAATCAAGCCCGTATGATCGGAGAGCACGATTGAATGCGCCGCTGGATTTTGCGCGGTAACCTCCCACAGTCGCACGGTGTTATCCTCGCTGCCTGTAGCGAGCCAGCGACTATCAGGGCTAAAGGCTGCCGTCGTGATCGCGTCCGTATGACCGGCCAAAAGATAGTGTTCATAGCGTTCATAACGTTCATAACGTTCAGTTGTGGAGGACGTAGCACCCAAGTTCCATAGTCGCGCTATGCTATCGCGGCCTCCAGTAACCAACCAATGACCGTCAGGACTAAAGACAACAACACGCACAGGCCCGCCATGCCCGGATAAAATAACCGGCTGTTCTGTCGGGGTTGGCGCGGTGATGTCCCATATACTTGCGGTATTGCCTTCACTTCCCGTGACGAGCTTGGTGCTGTCCGGACTAAAGGTCAAGGTGCGAATAGGGCCCGTAGTGCTAGGCAACGCAGTGTGATTGCTGGCGAGGTTGGGGTCTCGGAGGTTCCATAGCCGCGCCGTGCCGCGTTCTCCGCCGGTGGCTAGCCAATGGCCATCCCGACTAAAGGCAACGGCGCGCACGGAACTGTTATGCCCCTGCAGAACGATCGTGCTGGGAGGCATCATTCCGATCGGTTCGTCAAGGTTCCACAGTCTTGCCGTGTGGTCATCACTGCCGGTGGCCAGCCATTGACCGTCCGGGCTGATACTGAGCGACGTCACGGCGGCTGAATGTCCGGAGAGGGAAAGGGGAAGGTCCGGCGCTAGCGGTGCCAGTAAGTCCCAAAGACGAACAGTCGAGTCTCGACTACTGGTGAAAAGCCAGCGGCTATCCGAGCTGACTGCAAGCGCCGTGACGCGTCCGTCGTGTCCTCGGAGGGCAAGTGACAGTGCGCCGGGCTGCGGAATGGTTGTTAAGTCCCAGAGACGGACACTGTTATCTTGACTACCTGTGACAAGCCAATGTCCGTCGGGAGTAATCAGCGTTGTAAGAATCGCGTCCTTATGGCCTCGCAACACGAATTGGCGGTCAGGAGACTCTGGCGCAGTTAAGTCCCAGAGGCGAGCCGTGCGGTCTTCACTGCCTGTCGCCAGCCAGCGACTGTCTGGACTGACAGCCATCGAGGTAATGCGTCCCGTATGTCCTTGTAAGAGGTGTAATGCTGTTTCTGTTTGAGAAATAGACAGCAAATCCCACAAGCGGGCGGTATGATCGTCGCTGCTAGTCACTAACCAATGGCCGTCTGGGCTGACTGTGAGCGCAGAAACCGGTCCTGTGTGCCCACTGAGGCGATGGGGACAATCCAATTGAGTTTGCGGGGCAGTTAAGTCCCAGAGACAAGCAGTTTGATCTTCACTTCCTGTGATGAGCCAATGACTATCTGGAGAGATGATGAGCGCCGAGATCGTGCTGTCATGTCCCAGCAGGCGTTTTGAGTTAGAGGAGGGATTGGCGGCAGTCAAATCCCACAGCCGAACGGTGTGGTCATCACTGCCAGTCACTAGCCAGTGTCCATCCGGCGTGCTCGCCAGCGTCACAATAGCACCCTCATGTCCCTTTAAGGACTCAGGCTCTGCTCCTGGATTGGGCGCCGTGAGGTCCCAAAGGAGAACCTCGCTGTCATTCCCGCCGGTAGCTAGCCAATGGCTGTCTGGGGTAATGGCAAGCGTGCGGACTGGGCTCTTATGTCCTGCCAAGGTGATGGCGGTGAGGTTCTGGTGTTGGTGGATTGCCGCCGAGACATCCCATAATTTGACGCTACGATCATCACTGCCTGTGGCGATCCAGCGTCCATCAGGGCTCAGCGCTATGGTATTGATGCGTTCTGTGTGACCGAGCAAACTGACGCCGCCAGTATTTGTGAGGGTCTGAAGGATGATTTGCTTCGCATCTTCCAGAGACGGGCCACCACGCTGTTCTGTCAGTTGCAGTGCTTCGGCTGCGAGGAGCAGACTGCGTTGGGGATGCCTTTCCCCGGCAGCTGTCGTCTGCGCTATTAAATCGTCGAAATTTGCCAATTGTTTTTCCCGTGCTGCTTGCTGCCATCCCCGCAGAGAGATGAGCATCAGCACGAGCACGATCAGAAACCCGGTCATGAAACCAATTCTGATCCGTTGTCGCCGCCGCCTTGCGGCCTGTTGATTTGCCCGTCTGTTCTGCTCACTAGCTTCAAGAAATTCCATTGCAAGTGTGTATCCGCCGCCGTACCGCTCCGTCCAGACAACGGTGGGTTGTTCTTGGGCTCTCCAGTGCAAGGCTACGTCGAGGTCAGGCGTTCCCCACAGTCCGGCTTCTCCTTGTTTCCACAAGGTCGCTGTCTGCCGGAGCCGCTGATACAGCTCTACTGATTGCGCTTCTTCCTTTTCCCATTGCTTCAGTCGGTCCCACTGGCGGATCAGGCTCTCGTGGCTGATGTCGAGAATTGTGTCCAACGTCAAAGGAATCCTCGTCTCCGAAGCACGTTCTTCTTGACGTTGCTCCCTACCCTCTGGGGTGAAGTCAAGCAGCCCGAGCACAGGACGAGGGGTAAATGCCGGCGGCATAAGAAACGTCCGTCCGGGTTGCCGAAACCGCTCAACTACAGCAAAAATTTCTTCCTCATGCGCTTCACATGCAGTGCAGATGTTACGAACCGGCGTCGGACGTCGCACGCCGCGCTTATCTTCCGTGGTGTCGGTGAGGGCTTTAAAGAGCTTTGCAGCGATAATTTTCTCGTGATCGGAAAGTTCTTGGAACGCTTCTTCGGCATGTTGGGAAAGGGAAGCGGACATCGTACCAATAGCTTCGTAGTGGTGGAGATCAAGCGGTTCGTTTTGGGTGTGATGCTGTGTCCAATAGTCCCAGGTGCGCATTAACGCGTGCTGAAGCACCGGAAGCTGATCGGGGTCGTCGCCCACTTCGTTGAGCAGTCGCACGACTAAACGGGAGGCTATTGGCGCCCCGCCCACGGCGGCGGGCCCAGTGATGGCGGCGCGCAGTTGCTCACGCGTCATCCGTGGGATCAGATATTGACCGGCGCTGATCGCTTCGGGCAACCCAGCGAAGACCATGCAATCGCCGATAAAATCGGAACGCATAGTAATGAGAATGTAGACCGGGGCCTGCTCTTGCTTCGTCGCTTCGAGCAGCAGTTTGACGAAGGCAGTCGCGTCTTCCGCCGCATTTCCTATTGTTCTACTCTGTTTAAACCGGAAGAGTTCTTCAAATTGATCGACTACAACAAGCACATTGTCGTCAGCCGGCAAGCATGCGCAATGGACCGCTTCGACTAATCCGAGAGCGCTGCTGCGCAGCGTAGCTTCCAGCATCGTACGATTGGTCTCCGCCAGATCGGCGGCTGCGCCAAGGACCTCAGGAGCATCTAGACACCGCGCCAGATTGCCGATGGGATCTTCGCCAGGGCGCAAAATCGCGACTCGCCAGCTTGAGCCGGCCTCGACCATGAAGCCGCCTTGTAAAGCGGGGATGAGACCGGAACGCACTAAAGAGGACTTCCCGCTGCCTGAACCGCCGATGACCGAGAGAACCCGAGTGTGGCGCAAGCGTTCGAGCAGTTCATCGATTTCCTTCTCGCGACCAAAGAAGAGATAATCTTCATCGGGTTCAAACGCACGGAGCCCGGGGTAGGGGTTGAATTGTTGACTCATTTTTTCTCGGACGCCGAACTTTCTGTTTGCTTTCGCAGATCCATGAGAAATGGTTGTAAAGACTCGGGCATGAAGCCTTCTAACTGCGAGAGGACGAGCGCCTCACGGGTGCGCAACTGTTCTTTTTGTAGAGTCTTAGGAGGAGCTACACAAATCGCCTTCGCTCGCAATGGCTGTTCACGTCCGTACCCGGCGCTTTTCTGCACCTCTCGTAGTTGTTTGCGCAGCCAGAGGTCGTTTGCCGCGCCGTAGTAGATCAAGACGGCGTCGCAGGTGCGCAAATTTTCTTCGTGATCTTCGCGAATCTCTTGGGCCTCGCCCTCGAAGGCGGGTAGGATGACCTCGAAACCTTGATCAAACAGATAGTTCTGGACAGGAATAACCTGTTCTTGATCCCTCTGATCACAAATGAGGTAGATCCTGATCAGTTCCGATTCCTCTCGCGGCTGCTCGCCATCGTGTTGTTCTCGCTTTTCTACCAGCGCAAGCTGCTGGTAAATGCACGTTTTCAAATCCTCGATCGAGGTCTCTAGCAGATCCGCTCCTTTGCCAAGGCCGGGATCGGCGCGGAGCTGTTCGAGGAACGCATTTTGCCTCGGGTCTTCGACGTGCAAGCCGCGCGGGATCCACAGCAGGCGAGAAAAATTGCCGCTGGCGCAGCGTTCCTGAGCAAGATGATGTTGCAGAACAACAAGTGACTCTTCCGCACCTTCGGGAACGACGCCGTAATTCCGACCGAGGAGATGGACAGAGAGCTGACAACGGCTCAGCGCTTCTCGCCCTGCCGTTTCCAGTTCTGTCTTGAGGAGCGGTAAGGCGCGATCAGGCAACACTATGTACCCATGCCGTTGTAAATCTCTCCTTATGATTTCGTATTCATCTTTGAGATCAAGCGAGGTCTCCGCCACGTACACGCTCAGTTGTTTCGAGACCGTTACGCCGTTCGTCTCTACGGGCGATTGCACCTCCAACGTCGCCAGCAGGTCACAAATATCTTGGGCGAGGTCATCGAGCTTCAGCCAGTACGCTTGTTCTGCGTCTGCGCCAAACACTTTGTCCAGTTCACGGATGCGCCCGGAAACTGGATCAACTTTGAAGAAATCGTACCCTAAGAGAGGCTGTACGACAGATGGATGCTTTTCCAATGGGACTGGAGTTTTAACAACTTTGAAAACACGAGCTTTGTTCTTGATGAGGACTCCGCCGCCCTGTTCCGCAGTCGTCCAAAACTCTTGGAGCTCGCGCAGACACCATTCGGATTGGACATAGCGAGGAGAAAAGACTGACACGAGCAGCGCGGTTTTTGGCAATTGTTGGATCAAGGTATCCGAGAAGACGTCATTTCCTTGGAGTTTTGGGTCTCGCCAGATTTTTGGATGCTTGCCGAGCAGCTGAGCGACACGAACTTCTAAGGCGCGTTGGAAGTGTGCTACCCACCCATCGCGCTCTTTATCCAAAGATTCATTGTCGACGTGGGCGTAACTGATGAAGATGTCGCTTTCAAAGGGC
>CAZUFQ010000470.1:2351-5871 GCA_964618735.1 uncultured Enterobacteriaceae bacterium | reverse complement strand
ATCAGTTTATCGCGCGAAATTGGCGACGAAGTAGTCAAAGCGGTTTCGAGTAATTGCGGGACTATATGGGCGAGGGGGTCGCTGAGCGCGCGGTACTGGCGCACGCGATTATCAAACTGCTGGAAGAAAGCTGCATCGAGATCAGGTCGAACTTTGAGGGCAAAGATATCCGGGAACCGTTCGAGAGTAGCGGCTTTGCCGCCAATGGTGACTTTCTCAAATCCTCGTTGCAAGATTGAGGCATACAAGGCCACACTTTCATCAAGCAAGGCGTGAGTGTGGTCGTCCGTCCATCCACGAACATCACCGCCGACGGCAAGAGCCTGAACAAAGGCCTCTGCCTCGTCAGGTTCGAGCGGCGGCACGGACAGCGGTGTTAGATCGTTCAGATGACTCAGGTCCAGTCGGTATTCGCGCCCTAAACCCACCAAGCCAATGGACCCTAGCAGAAGCATTTTCATTCCCGCTGTTCGCCAGCCCCGCAAAGCCGCCAGCAGCACGTCGACACGGCTTCGTCCGCCGTCTTGGTCTGCTTGGAGGATATTGCGACAGACCCACGGTAGCTCATCGATCATCAACACCATCTTTTCTGGTGTCGCCTGGAGTGCGCGCTGAATCGCTCTTGAGATCGGGGCAAAATAGGCTTGTACGTCTCCAGTTGCCGAACCCCATCGCTTCAAAGCCTCACGCACACCCGAAGCAATAGCGTTATCGTTGAACACCGCTTGCAAGATGCGGTCGCCAAAACTTTGCGTTTGTATTTGCCCCAAGATCGCGTAGAGCAGTTCGGCTTCCGAGGTTTTTCCTTGCGCATCTTCCTCGATGACCTTCCAGCCAAGCTTCCGCAGTCGTTCAGCGCACGCCAAAGTTTCGCTCGACTTACCAGTACGACGTAGCCCGAACAGTTTCCCGCCGTTCGTGCGGATCAGCGCACTATCGAACTCAGTTTCCAGCTCTGGGCGCGGGAAGCGCATATCGCCTTGTACAGCCGTTCCCACATAAGGTATTATTTTCTTTGGCCATTTTGGATCGCCGCTTGATGAATCCATACGCACTTTTCTCTATAGGATTTTTAATATATCGGAGAATTCCTATATCATCATTCTGTCATAGTCAATCTCATATATCAGAGAATTCCTATATATAGAGCTTTTCTCGTATGGATGAGCGTTACACAACAAAAATCCTGGATTCTCGCCTACGTGGAAATAACGGAAAGCAAAGATGGATGGTAAGAAAAGAAAGGCGACTGGGCGCTTAACAAAATCCTGGATTCCGGGTCACGGCCTGCGGCCTTGCCCGGAATGGTCATGCAGCTACGATGCACCCTTGCACATGAAAAGAGTACGAAGGGTTCCTTCTCTTTACCCCTCACCCTAGCCCTCTCCCCCAAGGGGCGAGGGGATTTGCGGGGGATGACGAGCGAGGCAGGGCTGTCATTCCGGCCCTTCGGGTGCGCTCAATATAAACTCCAGCCGGAATCCAAGGAAAGCTGAGAATACTTTTACCAAGAAATTGCTATGCGTCGAAATGAGGAACGTAGGGGCCTCTGCCTGTCAGAGCAACGGCGGCTCAAAAGCCGTCACTGGCGGCGGTTCGCCGACATACTTCTCAACCTCCACTAAGGTGGTCTGTGCGCTGGGTCCTTGCGCCAGTCGCGAAGTTCCTTTGTCCAACGTCAAGACGTTTGGGTTGCCATGCTTGTCAACGCTGCCGATCACTCCGGGTTCCAGGGGATCATACCAGGCCCCGGTCGAGATCTGGATGACGCCAGGCCGTAGCTCGTCGCTCAGCACTGCTCCGGCCAGCAGCGCCCCCCGGTCATTAAACACACGTACAACATCGCCATTACAAATCCCGCGTTGAGCCGCGTCATCCGGATTGATGCGCACCGGCTCACGCCCAGCCACCTTGCTCTGCTGACTGACAGGGCTAATTTCCATTTGACTATGCAGTGGCGTGCTGGGTTGCGTCGTCAGCAAGTGTAACGGATAGCGCTGCGTCTTTTCGCTCCCCAACCACTCAGCCGGTTCAAGCCAGGTTGGATGTCCGGGACAATCTTCATAGCCGAATTCGGCGATGGTTTCAGAAAAAATTTCGACGCGCCCCGACGGCGTCACTAATGGATTGCTCAACGGGTCGTCACGAAAGTCCGCAAACTGGTCGAGAGGTCGAGAGGCCGGAGGAATCTCATAGTACCCTTGCACCCAAAATTCATCGAACTCTGGCCAGCGCAGCTCCCAACGCGCCGCTTGTTGTCGCGCCGAGTCGTACAAGTGACGTATAAACTCCATCTCTGTACGACCTTCGGTAAACGCCTCTCGCACCCCAAAACGATCCGCTAACTCAGAGAAGATCGTGAAGTCGTCATGCGCTTGACCAACCGGCGGAATCGCCTGCTTCATAGCGATGATGAAGCGGTCGCGGGAACTAGCGCCGATATCATTGCGCTCCAATGCCGTCGTCGTAGGCAGCACGATGTCCGCATGTCGAGTCGTCGCTGACCACCATGGATCATGGACAATAATCGTTTCCGGTCGCCTCCAGGCGCGGAGCAAGCGATTGATATCTTGATGATGGTGAAATGGGTTCCCGCCGCTCCAATAGATCAATTTGATGGCAGGGTAGACGAGATTAAGACCGTTATATTGGAAAGGCTCGCCAGGGTTGAGCAACATATCGGCGATGCGCGCGACCGGAATAAAACTTTTCACCGGGTTGAGACCAATCGACAGGGTGGGAGTCGGGGCCGCGGGACGCGCGTCGGCAAGTCCTTCCACACTGCCGTAGCCGAAGCCGAACCCACCGCCTGGGAGCCCGACCTGGCCGAGTATTGACGCGAGCGCGACCACCGCCCAGAACGGCTGCTCTCCGTGATCGCTGCGCTGCAACGACAAATTCGCTGTGATCATCGTGCGGGAGCGCGCCATCTGCCGTGCCAAACTACGAATCGCGTCAGCAGGAATTTCGCTGAGATGCGCAGCCCAGTCCGCATTTTTGACGACTCCATCCGCGGCGCCGAACAGGTAGTCTCGGAAGCGCTCAAATCCCACACAGTACCGATCCAAAAAGTCTTTGTCGTGCAACCCCTCTTGCACCAACGTATGAGCAAGCGCGAGCAAGATAGCGGTGTCGCTGTGAGGTCGGGGCGCGAGCCACTCGGCGTTGAGAAATGCGGCGGCATCGTCGCGCATTGGACTGATATTGTAGAATTTGACGCCAGCCGCCTGAGCCTGGGTCAGCCAACGTCGGGTCATATGTTGACTAACCCCGCCGGGCGCTACTTGCGTGTTGCGGAGCGGGATGCCGCCGAACATGACCATCGTCTTGGCGTGCTTGACGATACTTTGCCAACTCATCCCACCCGCTCCGGCGCCGGCGTTCCCTACGATGCGTCCCAGCCGCACAGTGCCGGCGGCGTCACTGTACGTTTCACGAGGGCGGATGAACCCACCGCATTACGCAAGGAACGCGTGAAGTTGGAGCTCCGGCTGGTTGACACGGCCTGCACCCACACCAA
>CAZUFQ010000470.1:0-2341 GCA_964618735.1 uncultured Enterobacteriaceae bacterium | reverse complement strand
AGTTCTCGCATGATGGAAACGTCCAGCGCTGGACCAACCATACGAGCCGGCAAAGATAGACTCATTGCCATAGCTCGTGCTCACTCGCCTGAGTTCACCTTCTACTAGTTCCAGGGCGCGCTTCCACGAGACTGACACGAACCGATCACCGCCCCGTCCTTCATTTGCTCTACTCGGACCATCTCTGAGCCAGCCTTCTCGCACGGCTGGCTGCGCTACTCGACACGGGTGATGGACAGCATCTGGAATCGAGCGCAGAAGCGCAGAGGGATGAGGATCATCAAAAAAGGGCTGCACCTCGATAAGGCGGTCCTCCTTCACGACCGGCGTAAAGGCGCCCCAGTGAGAGCTGTTGAGAGTCAAACGACGCATAGGAACCCTTTTTAGGAGTTCCTACTGCATTTTTCTAGTTCCTCGACACATTTGACTCTCCCCTTGCCTAACGAGGACAGACCGAAGAAAACGTTTTGATCGACTGAGGAGTGAAGTCTGGCAAGTCAGTAGCGTCAACCGCAAACACGAAAAACTTGTTGGGATTTTCGATGCCTGTCGGGTGGTTGGTGTCGGTCACAGTCGCGATGAAGTCGTTGTCGTTTGCCACGAACAGAGTGTGTTTAGTCTCGCCGCTGATAACGATGTCAGGTCCAAAAGCTAGACCCTCAATCTTGGCCGGAATGTCATTGGGGTCGATTCCGTGCACATCATGGAGCACAGCCACTATATCGAGGAACAAGACCTTGCCAACCGCCGTACCGGCGAGATTAGCTGCTCCGCTGAGATTGCTCACTTCCTGTGCGCCCGTAAGATCGATCTTATATAGCTTCTTAACGACGGCAGTGGAGTTGTCGCCCAGACCCTTGCCATCGCGCTCGTCCACCAAAAATTCGTGATCATTGATAGCCACAATATCACTGGCTGTGCCGTACTTCGGTTTCTTCTCGGTTCCGATATTATTAAATTGATAGGCGTATTCCTTGGTCGCTCCGGTCTTGATGTCAATTGTAACAATTCTGGTAATTGGAGCGTCCGTACCGCCATCCTGGAGCAACGGGCTCTGCATAATGCCGACCAAGGTTTTGCCATCAGGAGTAATGGCAAGACCTTCCATGCCTTTGTTAGCAACACGCCCTATGGTGTTATTGGAAATTTCTAGGGCGCCCTGAGCGCTCAAGTTTGAGACGGCGAACTTATCAGGCAGTGTAAAAACCTTTACGCGCTGACCGGTAGCGCGGTCAAACTCATAAACATAGGGACCATATTCATCAGAAATGAAAACGCTCTCGCCATCACTGGATACGCGTATGCTTTCAGTATCGAAGCGGGCATTGTTGGGATTCGTTGAGATTTTTGTGGGGTCAAAGTTGTCCGATCGTCCAGTAAAATAGCGGACGTGTTTTTTGTTGAGCGCGGGGGCTCCGTTGCTCAAGCCCACCGCTACGCCGTCGCCGTAGATCAATGGCAATTTGCTCGAGAGCAGAGTTGTACAAGTGACGAAGGGGGTGAGCGTGTAAGGCAACGCTGAACCGGGATCACTCGGCGCCAGACTCAGGTTGAGGGTGTGAAAGCGGTTGATATAGGATGCGGTGTCATCTACCAGGCTATTGTACGGTTTTGCATTCGGACCACGGTCCGGGAGCGCAAGGAAGGTGTTTCCACCGGCATAAGCGAGACCTGAGCCCATACCGCCGAGGCGGTTGCCAGCAATACCGTTTTCGAGCGGGTCGGCCGTTTTGGTCGAGAGGTCTTCGTAAGTGCCGCTGATGCTGCCAATGGCGATCAGATCTACTGCTGCATGAGCGGCAGGCGCCGTAACAAGCGACGCCAATAAGAATGAAGCGAGATTCTTTTTCATTATCACAGGATGTTCTCCTAATTCTCCTAAGTTGTAGTGCGTTTCCTTGCGTTATAATCTTGACTACAAAAATAACGTGATTCAGTTAGTCTATAATCCCTCCATCCATCCCCCAACATACGAATTGTTTACAGATCATCCCAAAACCCTGCCCCTGGATGCCCGCCTGCGCGGGCATGACGCGGTCATGTCTGATTGTCCGTCATTCCCGCGAAAGCGGGAATCCAGAATGTTGGGCTGGCGGAGGGTTAGGGAGAGGTTCTAGTTTCCGTTACTATCCCCGGCCAGGCCTCGCGCTTGCATGAGGAGGCTCAGCGCTTGATCAATCCAATCCTTCGCCTGTTTCTTGTCGAGCGGCTGGCTGCCGAACGCAACCTTGTTCAGAGCCGTGCGGATCTTCGCCGCCAAGGCATCGCGTTGCGAGGTCAGGTCAGCGATGCGAGCTTCGATCCGCGAGTACGTAGCATCGTTGCCGGCAACCGCGCTTGT
>CAZUFQ010000469.1:0-5880 GCA_964618735.1 uncultured Enterobacteriaceae bacterium | reverse complement strand
TTGCCGGTGCCCGAGGAAAGAGGGGTGACCCTAAGGACGTTGTGCCCGAATGGTGGGGCCCCAAACGAGAAGCGCTTGGCGGGACCGCCGATAACGCCGCACGTCAAGCCGCCGCCAAGGAATTGCTTGAAGATGAAGCACGGTTTATTGACCTTCCACAATCACCACTGTGGTTCGCCTACGAATATCCGCAGGTCAACCCAACGCCGGAAGATATCGTAGCGCGAGAACATAGTTCCTTGGTCAAGCTTTTCTTCTGTTTGCGTTCAGTCGCCTCCCTCAGTGAAGACCAGGCGCAATTGTACTGGCGAACCAACCACGGACCGCTCATTCGTGGACTTGCGCAAGGCATGCGTATGAAGCGTTACCTACAAGTGCATCGTTACGAAGATGCGCTTGAACAGCAGTTGCGCGCCGGTCGGGGAACTACCGTTCCGCCATACACGGGACACGCGGAGGCCTGGTTCGATCGAGCTGACTTCGCCTTGATTGGGCAAACGCCGGAGGGAAAAACTGCTATGGGGCTTGCGGTGGAGGATGAAGCCAAATTCATTGATTTTTCACGTTCAGCGATGTGGATTGGCAAAGAGTGCGTCTTCATTGACCGACGGTAGTATTTGGTAATCCCTAGAGGAGAAAACCCACGTGCCAGGAACAACAGGGGAGATCTTTGACGTCATCGTAGTTGGAGCAGGTAATGCCGCGTTCGCCGCAGCGCTCGCAGCGCAGCAGGAAGGCGCACGCGTGGTCGTGTTGGAAAAAGCTTCACTAGAACTCCGCGGCGGGAACACTCGCTTCAGTGGTGGACTGTTCCGCTGTACCTACAGTAGCGTCGATGACCTGATGCCAATCGTGCGCGACCATGATGATCCCGCAACTGTGACGCTTGATCCGTACACATCGGCAGATTATCGGCGTGACATGGACCGCGTCACGGGCGGACGCACCGATCCAGAGTTGAGCGCAGTGCTCATTGAGCAGTCGCACGATACGGTGCAGTGGATGGCGGACGTAGGAATCCCGTGGGAGTTCAATCGCGCAGTCGGCGCTGTCACAATCCCCGGCTCCTCCCGTGTCAAACTTCCTGCGGGCGGGGCGCTCAGGGTGAAAGGCGAAGGAGTGATTCTCTCAAGCGCCTGGTTTCGTATCGCCGAAGAAACGGGGATTGCCATTGCATACGAAACGTACGCTCAACGACTTATCCCTGGAAAAGACGGAGGCGTCAGTGGCGTTGAAGTGCACGGACCCGAGGGTGTCCGAGAATTGTCCTGTCGTGCGCTCGTGCTCGCCAGCGGCGGTTTCCAAGCCAACCCAGAAATGCGTACGTCTTATCTCGGTCCTCATTGGAGCCTTGTGAAAGTGCGCGGTACACGTTTTGACACTGGAGAGATGATCCGCGCCGCCCTTGCCGTTGGCGCCCAGGGCTACGGAGAGTGGTCGGGGTGCCACGCTACGCCGATTGACGCCGACGCCCCGACTTACGGGGAGCTGCGTCTGACCGATCGCACGAACCGACTCTCATATCCGTTCTCGGTCATGGTCAACCTCGATGGCGAACGGTTCACCGATGAAGGCGCAGATTTTAATTTGTATACATACGCTCGTATGGGTCGCGAAATCTTACAACAACGGAGTTCGGTCATTTTCCAGGTCTTCGACCAACAGACAGTACCGCTGTTAGAAACACGCTACAACACAGGGGCGCCAGTCACTGCTGACACACTGCCAGATCTGGCTGAACGCATCGCCGAACGTTATCGGGCGCTGGGGTTTCGCAAAGATATATTTGTCAAAACGGTAGAAGAGTACAACACCTCCATCCAAGCCGGAGTGTTTAATCCAGATATTCTCGACGGCAAGCATACGTCAGGTTTACGACCGGAGAAAACCAACTGGGCCACACGGCTTGACCAACCGCCTTTCGTTGCGTATCCCGTGACAGTGGGGATTACCTTTACCTTCGGCGGCATCCGGATCAACACGAACGCAGAAGTCTTGGATTATCTGGAGCGACCGATCCGCGGCTTGTTTGCAACGGGAGAAATGACCGGCGGCTTTTTCTATTTGAACTACCCAGCCGGAGCGGGGCTGATGCGCGGCGCTGTGTTCGGACGCATTGCCGGAAGAAATGCCGCAAGGTTTGTAAAATAAATTCCTTTGGAGAAAAATCTCTCTAAAGAAAAAGGAGACACCTCATGCGCACCATCGTAGTCCATCCCTTGGATGACAGTGCGGACGCTCATTCCCTCACTCAAGCGCTCGCGGCCGTGCAGGCTGGAGATGTTATACTCGTCGAGCCTGGCGTCTACTCGCCAAGCCATACCCATGAAGTGCTGCCGCTCACTATTCCTACTGGCGTTACGGTTGAAGGTGTAGACCAAGACGCCTGCGTCATCGATGGCGCTGGTCAGTTTGAGCCGTCGTTCGATCCGATTCGAGCAGATATGTCTGTGATAATGCTGCAAGATGG
Source organism: uncultured Enterobacteriaceae bacterium (assembly GCA_964618735.1). Classification (GTDB taxonomy): domain Bacteria; phylum Desulfobacterota; class Binatia; order Bin18; family Bin18; genus SYOC01. The sequence goes on along the minus strand of CAZUFQ010000469.1, from coordinate 3,410 downwards.
CGTCAGTCTCAGCGGCGTCACAATCACGAACGGCGGCGGGCATGGAGTTGGCGTTCCACTCGGCGCGTCTGTAGAAATCCGTAACTGTACGATCAGTCGGAATGGCGACCACGGCGTCTATCTCAGCGGTATGGCCGATGCGGTAGTTACTAGCTGCCGCTTACAGGACAACGGACTAAAACGCTTCGAGCCGTCGTTGCCCCGAGGCGTAGGCGCTAGGCAAGGTCATCACATCTTTGCCGAAGCCAAACACGGTCAGCGCAATCACTTGACCGTGACTGACAACATGATGCGCAGCTGTTTTGCCGACGGCGTCGCCTTCATCTGCTTTTTTCCAGAGCCTGACGGAGTATCATTAAGCGCTACGATCCTGCGCAACACAATTGAAGACAGCGAGCGTGGCGGTTTACTCTTCTCCTGCTCCTTCGGTCCGGCAAACAATCGCTATCGCATTATCGCTGCCGACAACGTGCTACGCGGCAATAAGCAATTTGGCGCCAGCATTCTCACTGCAATTCCACTGGCAGAGCGCGTACCACAACAAAACCATGTAAGCGCCGTGATCGCCGGGAACGCCATTTCTGGCAGTCCGATCGGAGTGCTCGTGCAAGGTTCCGTGAGTGAAGCGCATCACAATGTGTGCGAAGTGACCATTGATCGCAATCGCATTTCCTCGTGCACAAAAAACGCTATCCGTCTGGTTGGCGGCGTAGGAATTCCAGGCATAGCGACTCATGATAATGTCTTGCAAGCAGTCGTCTCGCGCAACTTTGTCGCCGGCTCCTTACCAGCTATTGTCGCGCAAGGAGCAGGAGGCTCAGGAACCCTACGGCAAAACGCGGTCCGGGTCCGTTTCTTCGACAACCATGTCGAGGCGCCGCATGAACAGAGTTTGCTCGTATGTGATGGGGTTGCTGACAATCACGTCGAAGTTGCAGAAAACAGTCAAACGTATGTGCGTACGGAGAGCAATTTTTTATAAAAATGGAGAATGACAATGTTAAACTGTTTAGGGATAAGTTATCGAGCGATTTGATTCCGCGATTGATTATCTCGCTCAGCTGCCATAAACAAGGACCATGGCTCGCATCAGTAAAGAAGAATACGTCCAATACATGGCAAACAGTCTGAGCTTACCTCCGGGATTCATCGAAAAAATCATTGCTCCGCGCGCCCCTGGCGACGACAAAGATGGTGGATGGAGAGTTGCGAGGATGCCGAACATCGCGGACCTTGAACCATACGGCTTGGAAAGCCGTTTTGCATCCGCCGGTTGGCGAACGATCATGCGATCGCTTCTTGAGGACTGACTAAGAAGCTCAGAGAACATTCACGAAAATACGGAAGATCATCACCAGCGTACATGCTGCTCCGACGGCAAAACAAATGGCGCGAGCGGGTTGCTTTCGGTAGGTGTACGCGAAGGTGTGAGCGATGCGGGCTGCAGTAAAAAGGCCGCACAGTACAGCGGACCCAAATGCAGACGCACCAGTCAAAACATAGATTAAACCGACGGCAAAAAAGAGCGGAATATTTTCACCATCATTCCGCTGGATGCGTAGAGCATGCGCTACCTCTGACGCTTCTTCTCCTCTGACTGTAGTTCCCGGAGGAGCAAAGGCCTGTACGTCCTCTGGATTGATGAACCCCACACTCTTTTGTCGTCTTGTTGCTGTGTAGACAGCCGAGGCAAGCATCTTTATTCCTAATATCGCGGAGCAGGTTGCGTACACGCGAAAAGCTGGATTCTCGAGTAATGCTTCCATTGATTGAGTCTCCCTATTGCGCGAATGCCTCTAGAGTTGCTCGAACGCCGCGTTCATAATCACCGTCGATTGCCATTGGGAAAAGCATGACGTACGACGCCCCGGCTTTTTCAAATTCAACAACTTTCTTTTGACAGTCCTGCGCCGTGCCAAGCGCCGCAACCTGATCGATGAGGTCCTCCGAGATAGCGGCCTCAGCGGTGGCTCTATCGCCTTTCGCGGCGGCAGCGGCGAGTTGCTCGGCTTCTTTCACAAATCCCTGCCTGGCAAAAAAGCGGGTGTAGAGTGGTCGCTGTCCGTATCCAGCTAAGGTGCGCCGTACGGACTGCAACGCTACACCGCGATCCTCACACACGCAGCAATGCACCAGTGGGGCAAGGGTAATGTCGGTCACTTTCCGTCCCACCTTCTCTGCCCCACGTGCAAGATGACCGAGCACTTCTTGCAAGCCATGCGGCGCGCATTGTGAAGTAAAGCAACCGTCGGCGAATTCTCCGGCGACGCCTAGGCTTAACGCCGAAGCCGTACCGACGTAAATAGGAATTTTATGCGCGGCTTTTGGCGTCACCATGCCCATCGCTTGCATGCGCGCCAGCGCCTCCTGCTCTCCCCGGAAAACCCCAGCGACTGTACGGATATACTCCCGCAGGGTTGCCGCGGGTTTTTGCATCGCCACTCCATAGGCGTTATTAAGGGCTTCAGAGCTGGTCCCCAGCCCAAGCAGCAAACGTTCTGGAGCGAACCGGTCAATGGTGATAGCGTGCAGTGCTGCGAGCAAAGGCGGGCGCAGATAGACATTAGTGATACAGGTGCCGACTTGAATCCTCTTAGTGACGCTAGCGATATGTTGTGCGAGCGCTAACGAGTCTGAACCTGCCTCCGACACCAACGCGTTGCGGAAGCCGCGCTCTTCGGCCAGTTGCGCGTATGTTACAGTCCTTTCGATCAGGCCTGGCGCGAGGTTGTTGTAGAAGACAAGTCCTGGGGTTTGCATTGGTTGTCCTCCCTATAGGGACCAAAATTTCTTCTTTACACTCCCGCCTTCACGAGAAAATCCAACACGGCGCGATTAAAGGCTTCGGGTTGATCAATATTCGCCGCGTGGCCCGCATCAGGAAGAATTACTTTTGTCGCTCCAGGAATCTTGTTGGCCATGTAGTCAGTCGCTCCCAGGAATGGCTCATCATTAGCGCCGGCGAGCACCAGAGTAGGAACCTTGATGGATTCCAGTGAATTTATGACGCGAGCATCACGTTGTGCGAGCATGCCGCGTGCGGCCTGAGCGAGCCCGTCGGCGGAGGAGTGATTACTCGCCAACACTTCGGCGCTACGTCCAAGCGCCGCAAGCCCCTTTTTCTCATATTCACGCGCCGTCGCCTCGGCGCGTTTGTTCCAGCCTGCGCGCGCTTCGTCTTTTTTGTAACCAGGGCCAGTATCGAACAGCATCAACGCCTTGGTGCGGTCCGCATGAAGTACATGATAGGCCAGGGACATGTAGCCACCAAGAGAAAGTCCGCCGATGACCGCTTGTTGCACGCCACACGCATTAAGCAACGCGTCCATATCGCCAACGGTCAAATCTTCCGAATAGGCATAAGGGTCCTTCGGGCTGTCTGTTCGTCCATGTCCACGCATATCCCAGAG
>CAZUFQ010000468.1:0-5884 GCA_964618735.1 uncultured Enterobacteriaceae bacterium | reverse complement strand
GTGGGCGGCACCTGGTATTGGAACCGCTACCCAGGCTGCCGCTTCGATTCCGAGAGTGAAACCTACGGCTATTCATTCTCGAAGGAACTACTACAGGAATGGAACTGGAAGGAACATTATTCTGGCCAGCCGGAAAATGAACAATACCTCAATTTTGTAGCGGACAAGTTTAATCTGCGTCCCAACATCCAATTCAATTCCCGGGTCAAGTCGGCGATCTACGACGAGAAGGCAAATCGTTGGGACGTCCAGTTGGAGAATGGTCAGCGCGCACGGGCGCAATTTGTCGTCTCGGCGGCTGGCATCTTGTCCGCCCGGTATACGCCTCCATTTCCGGGTATCGACAGCTTCAAAGGCCAGTCGTTTCACACCTCGCGCTGGCCGAAGGAAAAAGTGGACTTCACCGGTAAGCGCGTGGCCGTCATCGGCACCGGAGCCACCGCCGTCCAGCTGATTCCGATCGTCGCCAAGGAAGCCGGTCACCTCACCGTCTTCCAGCGCACCCCGAATTACTGCGCGCCGTTGCGCAATGGGCTGGTTTCTGAGGAGACCCAGAATCGGTGGAAGGCCAGTTATTCACAGCTGCACAAAAAGATTCGGGAAACCCCTGCTGGCTTCATGTACGACTTCGATCCGCGCAATACCTTCGACGTCCCCAAAGAGGAGCGGCTGGCGCTGTATGAGAAGCTGTGGGCGCAGCCCGGATTCTCGAAATGGTTGGCCAATTTTCAGGACATTATGACCAGTCGGGAGGCTAACGAAGACTTCGCTGAATTTGTGCGCAACAAGATCCGCGCCCGCGTCAAAGATCCGGTGGTGGCGGAAAAGCTCTGCCCTAAAGACCACCCGTTTGGTTCCAAACGTATCCCGTTGGAGACCCAATATTACGAGGCGTACAACCGGGATAACGTTCTGCTGGTTGACGTGCGCGAGACGCCGATCGAGGCCATCACGCCCAAAGGCGTCAAGACGAGCGACAAGGAGTACGAATTTGACGTCATTATCTACGCCACAGGATTTGACGCTATTACCGGGGCGTTGACCTCGATGGATATTCGCGGCGAAGGCGGGCAGACGCTCAAGGACAAGTGGGCCAATAAAGGACTCAGCACTTACCTGGGACTGCAGACCGCTGGATTCCCGAATCTCTTCATTGCCACGAACTCCGCGTTCTGCAACTACACTGTCTGCGCCGAGACTATCGTGGAATGGATTACCGATTGCATTCGCTATGTACGCGAGAAAGGCTTCAAGCGCATTGCCCCCACCGAGCAAGCGGAAGAAGCCTGGGTGGAGCACGCCAACGAGTTGGGCACGCACACGTTGTTGAGCGACGCCAAATCCTGGTTTATGGGATCGAATATTCCCGGTAAGAAACGCGCTATCCTCCTCTACGCCAACACGGCCCCAGCCTACCGGGCCAAGTGTGATGAGGTAGCGGCCAACGGCTACGAAGGGTTTGCGCTGCAATAGAGAAGTCGCTTCGTAGTAAGTTTTCCGTAGGGGCGTAGCATGCTACGCCCCTACAAAGACGAAACTGCACCCCTATCAGATTTTATCCTTCGTATCCTACGATTTTTTCACCGTCAAGGAGATATTGTGAGCGCTGTCGAGAACAAAAAACTCGTCCGGGACGCTTTTGCAGCTTGGACGAACGGCGACGGCATGGCTTTCTTTAATCTGCTGGCCGACGACGCCAGCTGGACAGTGATGGGGAACTGCCCAATTTCGGGGACCTATGTGGGTCGCGATCAGTTAGTTGAGACCGCACTCAAGCCTCAGCGTGCGAAGCTGGCCGGTCCTCCTACACCAACAGTGATAAACCTGATCGCCGAGGGAAACACGGTTGTCATTCAGTGGATGGGCAAAGGAACAACAACAACCGGCCAGCCGTATAATAATAACTACTGCTATGTGGTGCAGATCGAAAACGGAAAAATCATTCGAGGGACAGCGTACCTTGATACTGAGCTAGTCCGCTCAATCTGGGAAGCCGCTTAATAGCAAAGCAAAGCGGATCACACCTCACCCTCTTTTTTTCTGTCTGGGGCTTGGGTTGCCACTGGACCGCTCACGTTGTACTAAAGGACAGAACATGACGGCGAAAAAGGGGGCAATATGCTTAAACTCATCGCAACGGTCGTCCGTCGAGCGAATATCTCCCACGCTGAACTGGTCAAAGTATGGGAAGGGGTCCACGCTCCCCATGTGGTGAAGATCGCGCAGCCCGAGCGTTATCGGATCACCTTCTTCGACCCGCAAGAAGCAGCAGACGATCCCGGACTCGATGGCATGGCCGAACTATGGTTTCGCGATAAACATCATTTCGATGCCACGATCGGGCGCCAGGCGCCGCCAGAAATCCTGGCGGATCGTTTTAACGAGTACGCCGACTTCAGCAAGGGCGCGTGGCTGTCTGTGACCGAACACCTCAATGTCGATGGTCCGACAACACGCGACACCACCAAGCTCGTCTATTTTGTGAAACGCCGTGAAGGAGTCGAACGAGCCGCCCTCGACCGGTACTGGCTTGAAACGCATGTGCCAAATGTTGCTGCAGCTCTTCGACGAACACCTACGGCTAGACGCTACATTGTAGACTTAGTCGATCCTGCCCGTGAACGTGTCTACGATGGCATTGCGCAAATCTCCTTTGACGGTCCTCACCCTAGCTTCGCTGACGTACAAGACTATGTGCCAGATGAATTTCCTGAGTTGATCCAGCCGCTGCTACTGTCGCGCGGCCATGAGATCCGTATTGTTGGTTGATTTATTAGATAGAAATAAACAAGGGGGCCGTCCATGAGTAAGCCCACAACAAGCGGCGGTACGGGCCGGTGCCTATGTGGCGCTGTGCGCTATCGGTACGAAGGCGAACCAACCACCATCGGGCTCTGTCAGTGCGAGCGCTGTCAGCGCCAATCGGGCTCGGCTTTTCTTATTGGCGTCATCTTTCCACGAGAGGCCGTGACGATTGAGGGAACGCTGGCCACGTATGAAGCTCAAGCTGACGGTGAGAACCGTCTGTGTCGTCATTTTTGTCCCACCTGCGGATCGGCGGTGTCGATTACGCTCGACCGGTATCCTGAAATTCGCTCTATGATGGGTGGGACGTTAGATGACAAGAGCAAGATTACGCCGACCTTTAGCGTCTGGTGCTCAGCTGGACAACCCTGGCTCAAACTGCCAGAGGGCATCACATGTTTTGCTGACTATCCGGACGGCACATTTGGCGGGTAACATCGCTCGCGACAATCAAATCGTCTTGGACTATTTTCTTCACACCACCACACAAAGGAGTGTTCTTCATGCCAGTGAGCCCCATGCGTCCAACCACGATTGCCGAACTGCGAGAGCGTCAGAAGCTTGCGCTGACAGAAAAAGGAGTGAGACGAGGGCTCGCTTTCCAGCCTCACCCTACGGATGTCATTATCACTCCGTACCCTAAATCTGGGACTACCTGGGTGCAACAAATTGTCCATGGATTACGGACACGCGGCAACATGGAGTTTGATGAAATCACCTCGGTGACCCCGTGGATCGAACTGGCGTACGATTTGGGCATCGATTTAGAGCAGCCGCAGATTGCGCAACCGCGCGCGTTCAAAAGCCATCTGAATTGGGAACTGGTTCCCAAAGGGGCGCGCTATATTTATGTTATCCGCGACCCCAAGGATGTTGTCGTATCTCTGTATTATTTCCTGGAGGGATGGTGGTTCGAGACAGGATCGATTTCTCTCCCTGTCTTTGCGCGAGAACAATTTCTCGGCGTCAAGAGGCCGAACTCGTATTGGGCGCACATCCGCTCCTGGTGGCCGCATCGTCACGATCCGTCGGTATTGTTTTTATGCTATGAAGACATGAAGCAAGACCTGGCGCTCACGGTCCGACGTATCGCAGCGTTCATTAGCTGCACCTTAGATGACGAGTTATTGGATATTGTCGTGCGTCAATCGTCGATCGAGTTTATGCGCATCCACCAACGGCAGTTTGACGATCACCTGATTCGCGCGGCTCGGGACGCGATATGTGGGCTCCCGCCAGGCGGAGAATCCACCAAAGTCAGGACCGGAAACGTAGGCGATCACACGCGGGAATTACCCCAAGACATTATCGTGGAACTGGACCGAATTTGGCGCGAGGAAATTGAAGCAACCCTGGGGTTCGCATCGTACTCTGCGCTGCGTGCTGCACTTAGTCGATAGACTGGTTCTTCACTACCGAGTTCGCGCAAGGGGGGACAAAAGGGCGGAGAGTTTTTCACGCCGCGTTCCGTCGTGCGCCTGATGGTCGAGATTATCGAACCACTAAACACTTCACGCACGTGGTATTCTCTCGGAGCATCTTCTGTCATCGATGTTAAATCAAACGCCACCAACGCTCACTCCTCATCGCTGATATCTCTGGGAGAGGGTTTTCTTCGCATTCTCCTAGTCTATCCCGCTACTGCTTCAAATCGCGGGACACTCTCTAGGCAATATAATTGTCGGCAATCTCACGGGCCTTTTCCTTATGGCCGTCCCTTAACAATCTAACAGCTGCAGAGTAAAGTTCCCGCGCATCTTCGCATTTTTTCGGAACGAGAAGAGGAAGATTTCGTAAATCACCAGGTTCGTACTTTACAAGGCCATCAGCGTAGATTCGACTAAGAGCCGTCGCAGCCTGACGTGTATAGCTAGTCAAGAAAGACAGCGCCCACGCCGCCTTTTGAGCCGGTGTCTGGGTTTTTTTAAAATGGACAGTGTAGAGCGTATTGGTTGCCGTTAAGCCCTTCATGTTTTTTAAACTCACCCATGGCCCGAATCCTGACATGCCACTGATAAAGCCATCAATCCGACGTGGGAGAGGAGTCAAGTACCAAGGCGCTCTTATTTTTACTTTGTAGCGCTCGCGGCGACAACCTCCTTGAGCAACATCAAGTTCAAGATATCGTTGCACGGACGGATGTCTCAAGACGCGAGGGCCAGGATAGAATAGCCATACGCGCTCGTTGGTCTTACGGAGTATCGTCCAGCTTTGTTTGGTGATCTCTGCACCAGTTAGATGACGGGCTTTCGTTAAAACCGGACGAAGACTGGAAAGAGGCAACTCCTTTTTGCATCGTTCTGTCTCTGTTAAGAGAAAAAAATCTGCGTCCCCAGTCACCCCTCCTAAACGGATCTCAAGAACATTACCGACCCGGATCTCCCCATTTCTTGCTTCTATGAGTTCTTGTTTATGTGAAACAGTTTTGGTGGCTCGACATCTACTGCTATGGAGAGCATCAATCAATTCTTCCATTGTACGATGAAAGAATTTCACCGACGCTGTGTTTCTTTCCCCAAAACCATCGGCCACAACAACAATGCAACCTTCCTGGACTTCTGCAAAGATCGGCTTCTGAGTACGATGAGTCTCAATCCGAGCAAAATTTTCATTTAAGAAATTTCTCAGACCAAAGGCATACGTAGCAAAATCCCAAGCCGCAGGGAGCACGAAGGAGAGACCACCTCCTCGGCGGAGCAATCTAAGGCTCGCGCAAAAGAAAGCGTGCCAATAGTTTGAGTTGACCCCGATCGAGTTTCCTCCTGGCCCAGGGACAGACGCAGCAATATCGCGGAGAGAAGACGGCAATTTTTTGAGCGCTACGTAGGGTGGATTGCCAACAATTCTATCAAACTGGTAGTGAGTTTTTAGTGACCAGGCGATAAAGTCATTCCCTCTATAGATCCTTGCTAAACTGTCAGCAGGACCTTGCTCTGGATCAAGATCGATGGCGGTGATTCGAGCACGTTCTACGCCCTGATCAGCCAGCGCCTGGAGAAATACTCCTTTACCGACGCCTGGCTCGAGCCATTTATCTCCAGGCCGGTCTCCAAGTGCCAGCACCATAGCCTCTGCCAGT
>CAZUFQ010000467.1:0-5888 GCA_964618735.1 uncultured Enterobacteriaceae bacterium | reverse complement strand
GCAAGATATTCAGGATAACTTTCCCATGCCCAGGGTACGCCCTCAGCAAAAGCACTGAGAGGAATATCTTCAATCTGTTTGAACATGCCAGCCAAAGGACGCTGATCTGCGTTGCGGACCGGAGCCAGAGAAAGGGAGCAATTACCCATTAACACTGTAGTCACGCCATGTTCGAGCATCGGGGTGGCCAAACGATCCCAACAGATCTGCGGATCGAAATGCGTATGCACATCAATAAACCCAGGAGCAACAACCCTTCCCTTCACATCGATCTCACGTGTCCCGGTTGGTAGACTGGTCACATAAAGCTGCTTCCCGATCGCAGCAATTTTTCCATTCTGGATGGCTACATCGCCTTGCCGGGAATCTCCCCCCGTCCCATCGATAATGCAAGCATTACGTAACAACAATGAGCGAGATGTGTCCGGTGTAGTCATAGGAGTGCTCCTCAATAAAGTTGGGCGTTATGCAACGAGACAGCGCGAGTACACACAAGCAAAATTTTTCTTTCCAATACTAATGGTTTCCAGCTAGCGCAATCCCCTCAGGATGCTCAGTGAGAGAATGCCCAGGCGCTTCGAACAGTGTGACGCTTGCCGTTCGCGCCTGCTCATAACCGTTTGCTATACTATCCATAACATTTTGTTCTAGCTTCTAGTCCACTCTTACTCACCATCGTTCGCAAACTCCCGACAAATCAAGCTCTTGTCAACAAGTGTCGCTACGGCATGCGAGTTGCCCCTCTGACGCCGCTTCTATTTTGATGAAAAGATTAATTCTGTGTGTAACCGGATCCCAAACACGGCTAGTGAGCCACCTCATAACATCCAATAAAGAGAGTTCTCGCCGTTTTCTCTTCCGTCTCTGTCTATTTTGACAAGTCAGCAACGGCTTCCGACGAGAGCCCTCGACGCACGACAGCTGACCTCTGTATAATTGTTGAGTTGTTTATTCCGTACGAGAATCATAGAAGGGGAATATATGACGTATGATGTGGTCCTCAGAAAAACACGCGACAAATATGTCGCTCGCGTGCGTGAGTGGCCGGAAGTGGTGATTGAGGAAGAAACGCGGGAAGCCGCGCTTGCGCAGATCAAGCAGCACCTTGCAGCCTATCTGAGCCAGGCGCCGGAAGTGATTCCTATCGAACTTGACGCTAGTATGCCGGCAGAGCATCCCTGGCTACAGTTTGCCGGGATGTGGGCAGACGATCCAACATGGAAGGACTTCGTCGAGGAAGTGGCTGCCTACCGCCAGGATATGGACGCCACAGATATCGAAGCGTGACCGTGTTACACATTCTTGATACCGATCATCTGACGCTTCTTCAACGAAACCATCCTGCGGTAATCGCTCGGGTTGCTGCCTTATCGCCGGAGCTGATCACCGCCACCATAGTGTCAGCGATGGAACAAGTACGGGGCCGGCTGGCGCAGATTCACCGGGCAAAAACTGCGGCTGAGGTCGTTATGGCATTTACCCATTTTCAGGAGGCGTTAACGTTTTACCGCACGGTCCCAATTCTGCCGTATGACGAAGCAGCGGCAACACATTTCGCTCGTCTGCGACAAGTCTTTCCGCATTCTCCAGGCACTCAGGACCTTCGCATTGCCGCGATTGTGTTGAGCAGGAACGCAACGTTAGTCACCCGAAATCAGAGAGATTTTCAGAGGATCGAGGGATTGCTGCTCACGGATTGGTCTCTACCAACATCGTGACACTATTAAGGAGAACATATGGCTGACAGTTTTCATTCAGAACAAATACCCTTTGATACTGACGACTTTGCTCCTAACCCGGAACCGCGTTGTCCTTGTCTGCTGCTACTTGATACGTCAGGGTCGATGTCGGGAGCTCCCATCTCTGAGCTAAATGCAGGGCTCGTTACCCTCAAGGACGAACTGGTTGCAGATGCACTGGCCATGATGCGAGTGGAAGTCGCTATTGTTACTTTTGGCCCCGTAAAGGTTGAGAGTAGTTTCCATACAGCGCCGAACTTCTTCCCTCCGCACCTGCAAGCAAGTGGAGATACCCCCATGGGGGCGGCAATAAAGCAAGGTCTCGAAATGATTAAGCAACGAAAGGAAGAGTATAGAGCGAATGGTATTTCGTATTATCGACCATGGGTTTTTCTCATTACCGATGGCGCTCCGACTGATGAGTGGCAGAGCACGGCGGCAATGGTCCGAGAAGGAGAGGCCAGCAAAGCATTTGCGTTTTTCGCCGTCGGCGTTCAGGGCGCCAATATGGATATTCTCAAACAGATTGCGGTGCGCGAGCCGCTCAAGCTGCAAGGTCTCAAGTTCCGAGAGTTCTTTTTGTGGCTCACAGGTACGATGAAGCGCGTCACTGAAACCACCCCGGGAGATCGGGTACTTCTTCCGCCTCCCTCTGGCTGGTCTGAAGTATGATTTGGCGAGTTGTTCAAGCTTCTGCCATTGGTACATCGCATATTGCAAAGGGCGAAACTTGCCAGGACGAGTGCCTTGCTGGTGCTTTTCGCATGCCAAACGGTGAGGAATACTTTCTCAGCTTGGTCTCTGACGGGGCAGGTAGCGCCTCACATGGCAGATTCGGCGCTGAGATGGCGTGCCGGAAAGGAAGAGAGGTTATCGAGTGGTGGATTCGTCAAGAGCAGTCTCTTTCCAGATTGACATTGGCAACCGTGACAAGCTGGGTTGTCGCTATTCGTCAGAACATTTGTCAAGCTGCCGAAGCCAAAGGACTTACCCCACGGGACTTCGCCTGCACCCTCTTGGGGACCATAGTCGGCAGCAAGGCTGCTGCTTTCTTCCAGATTGGCGACGGAGCGATCGTTATTAACAAAGGCGATGACTTTCAACCGGTCTTCTGGCCTGATACAGGAGAATACGCCAACATGACCTACTTCGTCACTGATGAAGATGCTTTGGTGCATCTCCATAGCAAAATTTGGTTATCGTCCCGTGAGTCATCGCTTCCAGATGAAGCGGCCATGTTCTCGGATGGGTTGCAAAGACTCGCGCTTGTATATGAGTCCCGGACAGCATACCAACCGTTTTTCGAGCCCATGTTCGGTACGCTCAGGAAGGCAGACCTGACCGCGTGCGACATGCTCTCTGACCAGCTAGCCCGTTTCTTGGGTAGTCCTAAAGTTAACGAGCGGACTGACGATGACAAGACGCTCGTTCTTGCTACCCGCAGGGTTTAAAGCGAGGAGCAGGGCGAGACATGGTCAAACTCGCCGACTTGTTCGACGCATCCGGCAAACTGGTTCCCCTTGGTGACAAGCTTGGAAGTGGTGGTGAAGGCGACGTGTATAAGGTCCCGGCAATCAGCCACAATCTTGTCGCCAAAATTTACCACAACCTTCTTAAACCCGATCAGCAAGAAAAGATCAGGGTTATGGTGCAGGAGGGAAGTGACGACTCCCTGAAAAAGATTGCTGCCTGGCCAACAACAACCTTGCACCGGGGACGTAATGGACCAATACGCGGCTTTCTCATGCCCAGAGTCGTCGGGTACGAGCCTCACAAACTCTATAGTCCAGCCCATCGCAAGCAATTATTTCCAAAAGCTGACTGGGCTTTCCTGGTGAATGCAGCAAGGAATGTTGCGGCGGCGTTCGATACCCTTCACGCGTATGGCCATGTCATAGGCGACGTGAACCAACGCAACATGTTTGTTACCGGCGATTCTGTGGTGAAACTGATTGACTGTGACTCATTCCAGATTGCCGTCAATGGCAATCTTTACCCGTGCGAGGGAGGAGTGCTAGATTTTACCCCTCCGGAGTTGCGCAGCCTACAATCGTTCCGTGGTGTATGCAGAACGATTAACCATGACGGCTTCGGTCTTGCCGTTCTATGCTTTCATCTGCTTTTCATGGGACGGCACCCATTTGCTGGAGTGTATTCAGGTAAGGAAGATATGCCGATCGAGAAGGCGATTCCAAGCTTTCGCTTCGCCTTCGGAAAGAATGCCTCTTCAAAAGGTATGTCGCCTCCGCCTAACTGCGTCACAATGGAAATTGTCCCGCCACAGGTCGCCAGTCTTTTTGAGCGTGCATTTTCCCAGTCTGGCGCACTTCAGGACAACAGGCCAACGGCCCGCGAATGGGTCGGAATGCTAGATTACCTGAAACATAACCTACTCACTTGCGGCCAAGAACCTATGCACAAGTATTTTGGCGGTTTGGCGAGTTGTCCGTGGTGCAGGCTGGAGCGCGAGTCTAGGGTTTTGTTTTTCATTGGAACCATCACAACATCAACGGGACAAGCAACCTTTAATCTTGCCATTGTATGGCAACGGATTATATCTGTCGCCTCACCTGGTGAGGTGCCCTCAATTGACCCAGGCCAACTCACGACAACTCCGAAGCCCCTCCCAAAAGAAATCCAAATCGCCAGGATAACCGCAAAGACAGTAGCCATCGTCAGAAAGATCAGTGCGGTTGGGATTCTTCTTGGCACAGTTGCGGTCTATCCGGGAGCGTTCATCATTGGGCTCATTATAGCGCTCATCCTTTTCTTTTCGGACTCAGAGGATGATTCTCTAGAACGAGAACGAAAGACCAGGCAAACAGTTTTGAGTGAGGCACAGTACAAATGGAACGGAGCGACACAGCGTTGGAGGAGAGAGGCAAGCGGTGACGTGTTCGAGGAAAAACTCTTAGAACTGACACGGCTAAAGAGCCAATATGAGAACCTTGATGACAAATACGCACAGCAAAAGCAAAGGCTGCAGGCCACGATCCAGGAACGTCAACTTCACAAATTTCTAGACAACTTTTTCATTGATGATCATAGGATTCCCAACATCGGACCAGGGAGAAAAGCGACGTTGGCTTCGTTTGGCATTGAAACTGCGGCAGACATAGACTCATATAGAATCTCAGGAATAAGAGGATTTGGAGAGAGTCTCATCAGCGAATTGGTGAGATGGCGAACGAGCCTAGAGCGCAGATTCGTATTCAACCCTTCGAAAGGAATCGATCCCGCAGATATTGATGCACTGAATCAAGAGTTTCGTCAGCGCAGGGCACAGCTTGAAAGCGCACTGCTAGCTGGTCCGGAGAAACTTAACCAAGTAAAAGCTGACATAATTCGTAAGCGCTAATCACTCCAGGTGGAAGTTGAAGCAGCAGCACGAGCCTTGGCCCAGGCACGCTCAGATATGTCAGTATTCAAGTAGATTTTTACTAGCGAATTTTTTGTCGTTGTCAATGGAAAGGAGATATTTCACCTAGTTTCTGCATGTGGGATGACACATTACCTCGCCGCCGCCCGTCGCAACCGATCCATAATCGCCCGACCTAGCCCGTGCTCCGGGACAGATTCGATGACGACCAGGTCGAGCCCTAGGTCGTCTAGACGGCGCAGCACGGCGAAAAGATTGGCCGCAGCCTCTACAAAATCACCATGTTCGGAGAGAAACTCTACAGCGGCGTTGCCTGGCTCCACAGGTCGGTCTGCGAATAGGACCAACCCTACCCGTTCACCTGCTGATGGTCGAGGAATGGAAGCCCCAGCAGGAAGAAGCTGGAGTACAACGCGAGGAGAATAATGCTGCAACAATGTCCCGGGAGAGCGACTATCGGCTTGCGTGGAGGACGCAAGCTGGACTGGGCCAATCATCACTTCGATCTCTTCCACGGTCACCCCCCCAGGCCGTAGGATCACCGCATCTTTCTCGGTCAACGCGCAGACCGTCGATTCCACGCCCACAGCGCAAGGTCCGCCATCAAGAATGAATTGGATTTTGTCTCCCAATAATTCTTGCACGTGCATGGCCGTGGTGGGACTCACATAACCGAACGGATTCGCACTCGGCGCGGCAATCGGTCGCTCTACGGCTCGCAACAACGCCAGCGCAACAGGATGCGCCGGAACTCGGAGCGCAACAGAATC
>CAZUFQ010000466.1:0-5920 GCA_964618735.1 uncultured Enterobacteriaceae bacterium | reverse complement strand
CCAAGAGCTGGAGCACCCGCAATTCATCAGCCGTTGCCTCTCGATGAGCCGCGTAGCCCACCCCGAAGATACCTACCGCACGCTCGCCGCTCATCAGCGGCACGATCCAAAAACTTTTCATGAATCCATATTGCTGTCGCAACTCCTCGCTGATCAGCGGGCTGTGCGCCATATCCGCCACCACGACTGGCGTCTTCTGGTGAAACGCCACCAGGGCAGGAGCAGGCTCGGGGCTGGCCAATCGCTCCTGCTGAAACAGCGCGTTGTCCATGCCATAGGCAGCCACCCCGCGTAAGGCAGTTCCATCAGGCTCGGCCAGCATCATAAACCCATACTCGGCCTGCAACAGACTCTGCGTATGCGTAAAGAGATAATCGGCCGCGGTGCGTACATCGATTGAGTGTGCAAGGTCGTGGGTGAGCTGGTAAAGAGTTTCTTGCTCTTTGTGCCGCCGCTCCTCGGTCACATCGCGGACAATGCTCATCACCCCAACCACTCTATCTTCTTCAGCGTACGCGACGGAGTTGACCGATAAGACTTTCGTTCCTAATGGAGTGGGCATTTGGACCTCGTAAGGGCCCAGTTTGCCCTCCCTCATCGTCCGCTCAATGCGCGCTAGGAACTGAGCAAAGCCTCCTGGCAGGAAGGGCTCGGCAGTCTGCCCTACCAGCTGCTCGGCCGGCACGCCAGTGAGTTCAACCACCTTGGGGTTGACTGCCACAAACCGGCCTTCCCGTGACACGATATAAATGGCGTCATTCGCATGCTCAAAGAGACTGCGATACCGCCCCTCGCTTTGTCGTAGTGCGGTGATAACCCGTTGCTGCTCGGCGACTTGGGCGCACAGTTCTACGTTAACAGCGGAGAATTTCGCGCTTTGTTGTGAGAGCTGGTCTCGCCAAAGCCCGACCCATCCGCCTAGGAGACCCAGAAGGACGGGAATGGCGTCGAGAAGCCAGTATAGAGGATGCGCACTTTGCAGGCGCCAGAGCTGCGCGACAGTCATTGGCAAGCCCTGGCTAAAGAGATCGAGCCAAGCGCCGACAAGGGGAAATGTCAGCCCTAGGAATGCGCCGCACCACGCATACCGCGCACCAAGACTACGCCTCCCAAGTCGTCCGTTCATGAACTTTCTTTCCCCTCTGCCAAGCTTCTTCTTTTTTCCATCGGTAGTTTGCTGGATGTTTTTAAAGTTGTCTGTGTTGTGGTCGTGGGGGGCGATGCGAGCTGCGTGCGGTAAGAAAGAGGAGACGCTGCTTCGATTAATAAATTTATCAATGGGAATTGACAAAACTATCAATCACGTGGTAGATGTCAGCGCCGATGGCGTTCGTTTGTGCGCTGACGCCAGAGCAGCTGACGGCGCCGACAGCATACGAAGAGGAGAAAACGCCATGAAAATCGGATTGATGCATGTAACTCCGTATAGCAAGGCGGACCCGGCGATCGTCGCCAAACGCGCGGAGGACCTCGGCTTCGAGTCTTACTGGGTGGGTGATCACACAATCATCCCGGTGACCTCAAGCGTGCAATATCCCGGCGTCCGGGAGGGCGCCGCTGTCCCCGACTTTCTCTGGCAGCTCCCCGATCCGCTAATTGCGCTGGCGCGCGCAGGCGCGACCACCAGTCGCATCAAGTTGGGCACGGGGATTTGCCTGATTCCGGAACGTAATCCGATCCTCACGGCCAAGCAGGTGGCCACGCTTGACGACAGCTCTGGGGGCCGATTCCTGCTGGGCATCGGCGCGGGATGGAACCCCGAGGAATCCGCCATTCTGGGCGGCGACTTCGAACATCGGTGGAGCCAGGTCAAAGAGTATATCGCCGCGATGAAGGTGCTCTGGACCGAGGACATTTCAGAGTATCACGGCCGCTACGTCGACTTTCCTCCGGTGCGGTGCTTCCCGAAACCTAAGAGCAAGCCCTATCCGCCGATCCTTATCGGCAGCGTCAATAATCCCCGCGCCCTTAGACGCGTAGCAGAGTGGGCCGATGGCTGGCTCCCGGTGGTGCGGAGCGTCGATGAATTTGCGGACGGTGTAAAGCGTATCAAGGCGATCGCGGCGGAAATCGGGCGTGACCCGAATGCGCTCGATTTCACCGTGTTCGGGGGCGATAAACAGTGGCGATCGGCAAAAGAAATCCAGGAATTCGAGCGAGCGGGAGCACGTCGAGTGGTGCTTTGGCTGAGCCCTCAGGATTTGCCCAGCATCCTGCCTGAAATGGAGGATCTGGCCCGCAACGTTCTTGCGTAGCCTGCCGAATTTTTCGCACGCACGGCCGGTTAGGATTCGGCGATCCCGATTTCGTGGTCGTCACGAGCGCCTAGGCGCCTGTTTCATTGATTGACTAGAACATCAGCAACGATTGACAATCTTATCAATAAAATGACACGCACTCACTCAATGGTTGGTAGTGATTCTTCCAAACGTCGTCGCCGCGCCCCCGCGCTGGACAAAGCGGAACGGCGGGCGCTGTTGTTGCGACGTGCGATGCAGGTGTTCGCGCATCGTGGTCTCGGCGCTGCGCGGCACGCGGAAATCGCGCGCGCCGCCCGGGTGTCCGTGCCGACCGTTTTCTTTTATTTCCCGACACGCAAGGCGCTCGTGAACGCTGTGCTGGAAGAGGTGGCGCGGTTCTTCACCGAGATGGCCGCAACGGTCCACGACAAACGCGGGCCCGCGCCAGAGCTCATTTTGGAGCATCTGCGCGCTTTTGCGGAGTCGGTCGACACGCATCCCGACCATACGCGCGTCCTACTCGAGTGGAGCACCGCGCTCCGTGACGAGGTGTGGCCGCTGTTTCTGCGGTTCCAAGAGCAGATCATCGCCCTGATCGCGCGCACGATTCGGCGCTGGCGCCTCGAAACCGTGAGCGATCGCGATCCCGAGGCAGAGGATGATGCACGCATGATCGCGGCGACGGGGTACGTGCTGGTCCAGATGAAAGTGGCGAAGCTGCCCAATGCGCGGATCGAACGCTTCCTCCACACGCTGGTGCGGGACACGCTCGGCGAGGCGAAAGCGAGTCCAACAAATGAGGCGCATATATCAGAATTCAACGTGGCGGTTGGATAGGCAGTACGGGTAACACAGGGCAAGAGCGCACGAGAGAAAGCGGGCTGTGCACGCACATGTCACAACTTGATAGCACACTGTCAGAGAAAAGGAGACGAGCGACATGCGTATTGGAGCAACCATCTTTAATCAGAACTACCGCGACTGGGACCGCTACGAAGCGGAGGAGCAGGGCAAGGTCGCGCCGAAGCACGCGGTCCGGTCGGATCGCGAGATCTTCACCGAAGAAATCAACATCGCTCGCCTCGCCGACGATGCTGGATTCGATTCGGTGTGGACCATCGAGCACCACTTTACTCCCTACACGATGGTGACCAACCCGCTGCAGTACCTTACCTATATCGCCGGGATCACCAAGCGCGTGGATCTTGGCACCATGGTGGTGGTGCTGCCCTGGCATAATCCGGTGCGCGTCGCCGAGGATGTCAACATGCTGGACTCATTCCTGGGACCCGGCCGCGAAATCATCTGCGGTGTTGGTCGTGGACTCGGACGCCGTGAATACGAGGGCATGGGCGTCGATCAGAACGAAGCCCGGGGACGATTCGACGAGTCACTACAGGTGATCAGACAATTGTTGACCACGGGTCAGTGCGATTTCGAGGGCGAATTCTACAATATCCATGGCCTACATCTGCGGCCGCAACCGGACCGCGACCTGAGTGCGAATTTGTGGTGCGCGGGCGGCACTCCGCAGACCGTCGAGATCATCGCCAAGCATGGCGTGCCCCCCCTGACGATTCCCACCACGAGCTTGGAGTTGGCGCTCGCGAACATGCGTCAGTATGCAGAGCTGCGCCAGAACGCCGGCCATGGACCGAGTCATACGAAGCTCGCGCTGTGGACCTATGTGGCGGAGACGGAAAGCGAGGCCCAAGCCGGGGCCCAGCAGTATATGAGTGAATATGCCGACTCGGCGCTGCGTCACTACGAGCTCTTGGGCACGCATCTGCAGGACACCAAAGGCTACACAGAATATGGCCAGCTGCAGACTGCGCTGCGTCAGGACGCCTCTCCCTTCCGGCAAGCCTTCTACAGGAGCCATCCGTGGGGCACGCCGGATCAGGTGATCAAGCGTGTCACCGAACTCGCCAACGCCTTCGGCACAGACGAGATTATGTTCGTCTTCAAGTATGGCTCTATGCCCATGGCTGCGACGGAAAAAAGCATGCGCGTGTTTGCCAAGGAGGTGATGCCGGCGTTGAAGGAACTGCGTCCTGCGCCCTTGACGGTGCAATGACATTGAGGAGCTATGCAAATGGGAGCTGCTGAGAACAAGCGAACCGTGCAAGAAATGTACGCGCGATTGGCTGAAGGCCGCCTTCGGCCTTATTTGGAGCCAATGGCGGACGACCTACGCCTGACTATCATAGGGACGACTAAACATTCCGGTACGTTTACGGGGAAAGCGACCTACGAAAAACTCCTGAGGGCGCTTCCGCCGCTGTTCGAAGGCCGCGTCCCCCTCCTCACGCCCGAGAATTTTATTGCCGAAGGTGACTACGTGGTGGTGCAGTTGCGCGGCGAGTCCACCTCCGTAAAAGGAAAACCATATAACAACGCTTATTGTATGGTGTTCCGTTTTGCTAACGGTAAGATACAAGAAATCACGGAGTATCTGGACACTGAGCTCATGACCACCGTATTCGGCAATTGAACTCCTAACATCTGTATTCAATGTCGTTGATGATAGAGCGGCCAGCGCTCGAACCAAATTTTTAAACTGGTTTTGCGGCCTCTTTTGACTTTACAAATAAGGAGGGATGAACAATGGTCGACTTCGGTATCGTCACAGTTCCGACACATTATTCACTGCAACCGGCGGAGCTGGGGGTGTGGGCGGAAGCCCACGGCTTCGAATCGTTGTGGTTTGGGGAACACTCGCATATTCCCACCAGTCGCAAGAGCCCGTTTCCCATGGGCGGTGAACTCCC
Source organism: uncultured Enterobacteriaceae bacterium (assembly GCA_964618735.1). GTDB lineage: Bacteria > Desulfobacterota > Binatia > Bin18 > Bin18 > SYOC01. Next base: position 909 of record CAZUFQ010000466.1, on the reverse strand, counting down.
CGAGTCCTATAAGCACTTCTTCGATCCCTTTATTGGCCTCACCGCCGCGGCTGCGGTAACGAAGAAGCTCAAAGTGGGCACCTCGGTCTGCCTGGTGCCCGAACACAATACGATCAATCTGGCCAAGATGGTCGCGTGTCTCGATCGCGTGGCGAACGGGCGATTTTTGTTTGGCATCGGCGCGGGCTGGAATGCTGAAGAGATGGCCGACCACGGCGTCGAGTTCAAGGATCGGTGGAAAGTCACCCGTGAGCGCATCTTGGCGATGAAAGAAATCTGGACGAAAGAGGTCGCGGAGTACCACGGTAAGTTCGTGGATTTCGAGCCCCTCTGGTGCTGGCCTAAGCCTGTGCAAGCCGGTGGGCCGCCTGTCCTCATGGGAGCGTGGTCCAAGTGGGTTCCCCAGCGGGTCGTAGAGTATTGCGATGGCTGGTTTCCCGTCGACGCGGGGATCGATCTGGCAGGCGGGATCGAGGCCATCCGAGCGGAAGCCGCGCGGCGCGGAAGATCCAAAGATCGCTTCGATCTGAGCATACTGACAGCTGAGGAAATGGCTCCGCGCGGGATCGAGGCCCGGATTGAGGAGCTGACGAAATTGGGCTTTAATCGCATTTTGTTCATGATCTCGCCGGGGAGCCCTGACAAACAACAGACCGTACTGGACCGTTATGCGGCGTTGATCCGCAAGTTCGTCTAGCGGCGTCTGTTTGCACGACAGGAGACCTCTTGGCCTAATTTTATCAAGGTCCCACATTTTACTTCTTTTAGAGGAGGACTAACGCGATGAGTCAAACCGTTCCACAATCTCAACCAAACCGCATCCCGACTGCTGAAGAGTTAGGCTTTGACCCCGGGACCCTGCGTGAGAAGTATGCCGCAGAACGGACCAAGCGACTGCGGGCAGACGGG
>CAZUFQ010000465.1:5308-5922 GCA_964618735.1 uncultured Enterobacteriaceae bacterium | reverse complement strand
TCTGTCGCTTCAGCATATTTGTCGCGCGTAAGCGCCGGAATCTGACCGTAACAGTAGTTGGTGTCCATCGACGTACCAACGGGGAAGCCAGCAAGAAGGCGTCCGCCGGAAATGACATCAAGCATGGCGAATTCTTCCGCCACCCGTATCGGAGGATTATACAAGGCGATCGAGTTGCCAATGACAGCCAAAGCCGCCTTCGAAGTGCGACGCGCCAGACCAGCAGCAATGATATTCGGCGAAGGCATTAACCCATACCCGTTCTGGTGATGCTCATTACAGCCAATGCCATCAAAACCCAGCTCTTCCATGCGGGCCCAGGCGTCGAGGTGATCGCGGTAGTTCTGCACCGCCAAGCCCGAACGAAAATGGCGCTTGGGCAAGGGATAGGGCAATTCGCCGTTCACCTTGAGGTGGTCCATGTGCTCAGGATAGGGAAGGAGATCAAAGCCGAAGATCTGCATGGTTATACCCTTCTACTCGCCTTAGCAATGGTGCAGCCGGTCTTGCAATATGCCTTCATGGCGCATGCTGCCGACCATCTTACACGCCTTGCCGGTATTTTTCCAACCATGGACGCACCACTGTAGGTCGAGCTGCAACCCGATAAGAGA
>CAZUFQ010000465.1:0-5298 GCA_964618735.1 uncultured Enterobacteriaceae bacterium | reverse complement strand
CATATTCGAGTTGATCCAGGTACTCGTGATAGACATGGTGCCCATTCTGTGGGTCGTAGAGCGTGTTGGGGATATCGACCCAGACGGAATGATTCTTTTCGCGGAAGTCATCCGGCAAGTAGGGCCAGGGCATCAGATTAAACCAGGTAAATTTCATGCGCTCCTCCTTCTTGTCTGGCGGCTCATGGGACACTCTCACTATTGATAAATCACTCAGTAAACGATACCAAAGAGACTGTCAATAGAGATTTGCTAGTGTAGGTAGAATCAAAATGGCAACGGCTGCTCTTGCTACTTTACACGGAAAAGTCCCTCGTCCCCGAGCGCGGCGGCTCTCGCCTCCCGAGCGACACGCTCAATTACTCACTTGCGCGCTAGAAGTGTTTGCTCGGCGTGGTCTTGGAGAAGCGCGTCATGCTGAGATTGCCCAAGAGGCTGGGGTTGCGATCGCCACTGCGTTCTTCTATTTCCCGACCCGTGCGGCTCTCGTACAGGCGGTGCTCGCAGAGGTGCAACGCTTTTATTGCACCATGGCCGATCGCGTGCACGAGCAAGACCTACCCGCACCTCAGCTTTTACTGGAACACGGGGTTGCGTTTGCCGATTCTGTCGATACGCATCCCAACTACGCACGCGTATGGCTCGATTGGAGTACAGCGATTCGCGACGAAATCTGGCCTCAGTATCTGAGATTCCAAGACTACGTTGTCGAAGCTATAAAAAAAACGATTTGCCGCGGCCAACGTGAAGGCGATTTCGCTGTTGATATTGATCCAGAGGATAATGCCCGGCTCATGTTTGCTTCGGCGCATATGATTGCGCAGATGAAATTCACCAAACAATCACCGGAGAAGCTTCAGCGATTCCTGCACACACTCATGCGCATTGCGATTGGCGGTCTGCCATCCGAACAGCCGCCTTATCTCTTGAAGTGAGTAAAAAAGGGCTCTTTGGGGTCCCTTAGATACCTGTGCGGCTTATTTTAACAATGTGTACTGACGCCGACTTGACGACACATCGAGAGAACCGGACACGTCGAACAATGGGGAAGACGACCCGTGCAGATGTGTTTGCCAAACGGCACCAGCAACCGGTTGATCTCTATCCAGTATTGTCGTGGAAGGATAGCTTCGAGCGCAGCAATAGTTTTTTCCGGTGTGGGCGTCTGCACATATCCCCAACGGTTTGTCACCCGATGGACATGGATATCAACCCCAATGCGCGGCTGACCACAAGCAATGCCGAGCACGAGATTGGCGCACTTCGGTCCGACCCCGCGCAACGAAAGCAATACCGCTGGATCACACGGCAGCACGCCGTCATACTCTTCCACGATGCGATGAGCAATCTGGTGGATTTGCGGCGCTTTCGCCTCATGAAAGGTACAGGCCTTGATACAGTCGTCGATAGCGGCAACGGTCAGGCGGCTTACTTCATGGGGAGTGCGCGCAAGCGCAAATAGTCGCCGCGCAGTTGGTAGTGTGACTTCGTCGAAGGTGCGAATAGAAATAATGCACGCCACGAGCTGCTCGAAGGGCGAACCGAATCCTTCCTCGGCCAGCTCAAAAAGCGCTGCTTTAGGAAATAAACGAGTAGCTTCCTCAATGCGAGTAAGTGCGACGTCAATGTCAAATGGTTGCTTGGCCCCGTTATGATCAGTTTGCTTGCGCGTCTTGCTCACCTTTTTAGTGAATCACGGAGCAGGTGTGACGGCAAGATATAGGACTTAGGTCATACAAGGACCAGCGTATTATTCGTGCGGACAGATGTGCAGCGTTTTAGGCGCACGCCGCGAATCGATCAAGATGATGGTCCGCATCACCAAATGTTTGCACGATCGTGGTCAACCGCCGAAAAGTATGACTCACTTTGAGTTCTTCCGTCATGCCCATGCCGCCATGCAGTTGCACCGACTCCTGGCTCACATGTCGACAGGCGTCGGCGATTTTAATCTTGGCGGCAGACACGACGTGTTTCCGCTCTACAGCCTCACTACTGTCAACTTTGACGCACGCCAGACACGCCATGGATTTGGCTTGTTCGTAGCTGATCATCATATCGACCATGCGATGCTGTAGCGCCTGAAACGTGCCGATCGGCGCCCCGAATTGTCTGCGCGTCTTGAGATACGTCAGAGTTGCTTCGTTGGCGAATTTGATAGCGCCAACCGCTTCGGCGCAAAGTAGAGCGGTGGCGTAATCTACCACCTCCTCGATCAGCGGCAGCGCCTCACCTTCTTTGCCAATTAACGCATCAGCCGGCACAGTCGCCCCCGAGAACTGGACATCTGCCGCACGCAAGTTATCAGCCGTGCGGTAGGTTTTCAGAGTAACGCCTGGAGCATTGCAATCGACAAGAAACAGGCTGATCCCTTCTTCATCCGCACCGTCCCCCGCCGTTCGCGCTGAAACTATCAATTTGTCCGCGCTCGGCGCCTGGAGAACGACGCACTTCTCTCCATCGATCACATAGCCATTGCCCGACTTCTTTGCACGGACTGCAACCTGCGTCAGATCATATCGTGAACCGCGCTCGGTCTGTGCAAATGCGAGTTTCAATCGGCCTTCAATGAGAGCGGGGAGGATTGCTTGCTTCTGCCCTTCACTTCCTCCGCGTGCAACGAACTGGCCGCCAAGGCCAACTGTGGTCAGATAGGGTTCAAGTACTAACCCCTCGCCGATCGCTTCCATCATTGGCATGAGATCGACCGCGCCGCCGCCGAACCCGCCAAATTCACTACCAAACGGCAAGCCCAACAATCCCATTTCGGCAAACGTCGCCCACACCTGTTCGCTATACCCAGCCGAGGAGGTAAGAATTGTTTTGCGCGCCTCGAAGGTGTAGTCTTTCGCAATAAACTGCTTGATGCTGTTCGCAAGTAATTGCTGCTCTTCAGAATAGTCAAAGTTCACGTCGCCTTCTCCCGTTCTCTTTACCTTCTAAAAACTCATGACACCACTCTCACCCTAACCCTCTCCCCTTCCCTCGGGGGGAGAGGGCAGCAGGCGCATAGCGACTGTGGGTGAGGGGAATAAAAAGCCTTTACAGCCCCAAACTCATCTTGGCGATAATGTTGCGCTGAATCTCATTCGATCCCGCATAGATGGTCGTCTTGCGGTAATTGAAATAGCGCGGCAAAAATCGCGAGGTGAATTGATCGAAGCCCGCAGCATCGATCGGGCTCAGCGGCTGGGCAAGCGGACCCGCAACCTCCACCAAAAGTTCCGTCAGCGCTTGCTGAATCTCCGTCCCTTTAATTTTGAGAAGCGACACGTCAGCTCCAGGGTCGCGTCCTCCGCGTAATTGGTCGAGAAAGCGGAGATTGGTAATCTCCAGCGCCATCAGCTCGACTTCCACTCGCGAAAGCTTGTCACGAAAACGTGGGTCATCAAGGAGTGGTTTCCCGTTTTTTAGTTGTTGCGCAGCTAATGCTTTGACTTTCGCCAGCTCTCGCTTCGAGCCGCCAATGCCGCCGGTCCCCATACGCTCATGCCCGAGGAGATATTTCGCGACCGTCCAGCCGTCGCCTTCTTTGTGCACCAAGTTTTCAGCCGGCACCCGCACGTCATCGAAAAAGACTTCGTTTACCTCGTGGCCTTCATCCATAAGGATGAGGGGGCGGATCGTAATGCCCGGTGTTTTCATGTCGAAGAGCAAGAAAGAGATGCCTTGTTGCGGCTTAGGCGAATTCGGATCAGTACGCACCAGGCAAAAAATCCAGTCGGCGTGATGCGCCCAGGTGGTCCAGATTTTTTGTCCATTCACAATGTAAGAATCGCCATCCCGCACCGCGCTTGTCTTCAGCGAAGCGAGGTCCGACCCCGAGCCAGGCTCTGAATAGCCCTGACACCAAAAAACGTCGCCGTTATAGATGCCCGGCAGAAACCGCTGTTTTTGTTCTGGTGTGCCAAAGCGATGTAGCACCGGGCCACACATCTTCAGGCCGAAAGGGATCAACGGAGGAGTACCCGCATACGCGCACTCTTCTTCAAAGATGTAGCGCTGCACAACCGTCCAGTCTTGCCCGCCCCACTCAATTGGCCATTCTGGCGCGATCCATTTTTTCTGCGCAAGAATCTTATGCCAACTCAGGAGATCGTCTCTGCTCAATTCGCGGTAATTTGTCACCTTCTCACGCAAACCTGCAGGAAGATTGTCTTGCAACCACGCGCGCACCTCATCACGGAACGCTAGCTCTTTAGGAGAATAATTCAGGTCCATAAGTCGTCCCTCTCTATAGTTCTGCGCAATTATGTAGCAGTCCGCCATAGAATTCCTAGCCCACTAATTATGCTAAATAACTAAAGGTCGAGAAAAAGTGAAGGAAAAACGAAGCATGGCTGAAAAATATGACTACGGAAAGCAGGTAGCTGAAGTAACCAATGCTAGTGGCGTTCGAGGATTCATATTACGGGATATTGATGGTTCGTTCTTTTTCAGGGTCTACCATGAAAATAAAAACTTCACGGACTATGAACTCCTTCATGATGACCTCGAAGTGGTAATCACGCCTGACGCCTTCGCTGCATTTTACAAGTTGGATAACCGCATGATTTTGGACCATAGCCCGGAGGTGCTTGGGCTCAAGAAGGCGAAAAACAATGCTTAGGATGAACCAAGCTCTTGCTCCTCGGCGTCAGCTCTGTAATAAAGACAGGAAGGGAAGCTAAGGCTTAGTCTGGTTTACTCTTTTTCAATTAACGCCTACTGCAAAAAGGAGGCATGATGTCATACGATCTACTTATTAAAAATGGTACGGTGATCGACGGATCAGGCATGCCGCGCGTACGTGCGGACGTGGGTATCGTCAACGGCAAAATTGCTGCTATTGGCAAGATCCGCGAGAGTGCTAAAGAGGTGCTCGATGCCGAAGGTCATGTGGTCGCTCCTGGCTTTGTCGACGCCCATACCCACATGGACGCGCAAGTGTTTTGGGATCCCCTCGGCACCTGCTCATGCTGGCACGGCATTACCAGCGTGGTGATGGGCAACTTCGGATTTTCGCTGGCGCCTTGCGGAGAGAAAGATAAACTTCTGGTGATGCGTAATTTAGAGCGCGCAGAAGATATCTCACCCGAAGCGATGGAAGCCGGCATCAAGTGGAGCTGGACCACGTTTCCGGAATATCTTGATGCCGTGGACAGATTGCCAAAAGGCATCAACTATTCAGCCTACATGGGCCATTCCGCGCTGCGCACCTATGTCATGGGAGAGCGAGCATTCACGGATGCAGCGACTCCGGATGATTTAGAAGCCATGAACCGCGAAGTACGCAAGGCGATTCGTGACGGCACCATC
>CAZUFQ010000464.1:0-5951 GCA_964618735.1 uncultured Enterobacteriaceae bacterium | reverse complement strand
GGCCTTCCGGCGTCGTGTTGTCGCCAACTAACCTGCGCCAATACGCTTGAGCCTCGGGGTCATCTATTTCCGTTATGAACGCATCGAGATCTGTTTGGGCGTACATCGCCATCCCACAGGCGAATCGATCGGACGTTGCCAGCGCCTGTAGCGCGGCGTATCCTCCATAGGACCATCCCCAAATGCCGATGTGGTTTCGTGCGGCAATTCCCTGGTTGATAGCCCAATCGGTCGCGTCGATCAAGTCGTCCTGCATCTTGAGCCCCCACTCCCGCGTTCCCGCTTCAGTCACCTTGCGCCCAAATCCCTTCGATCCGCGAAACTCCACGCGCAACACCGCGTAGCCGCGATTCGACAGTAATTGCAAACAACGGTTTGTGTTCCAGTCGTTCCAGGGGTAGGCAACCCACGGACCGCTATGGACATAGATCAGCATCGGCAGCGGCTTTGCAGGGCGGCGCTTTCCTGCGCTGACGGTGTGTTTCGGCAGATAAAGATCGGCTGGCAACTCCAGGCCGTCCCGCGTCGTGATGACTTCAAGGTGTCTGCGTCCCAGAGTGTAACCGTCAAGTGACTTATTGTCTGAAAAGAGAAAGGAAGCGTGCCGTTGTGCGCGGTCGTACGCATAGTACCGAGTTGGCCCGCCATCCAGGAAAGCGACGAGCCAGGTGCGGTCATCGAGGCTGCGCCCTCCCCACGGCGATAGAATGCCGATATCACCGGGCGCTACCGTACCTAGATAGTCGAAATCCGGCAGTAAAGTGGGATCGAGGATGTGGCGGCGCAGGCGTCCGAAATAGGCTGAAGCCGTCTGCACCCGTCCGGTCTTGGGATGAAACAGCAGCGCCGGCAGGACGTCCGCGAACGGGTCCGCAAGAAGCACCGTTTCTTGCCCGCTCGCCAGATCGATACTCTGCAGCGCTGCCTTGTCCCGGCCCCTGTTGTCGGTAAGGTAAAGGGTCTTTCCGCTCTTGTCGAGCATGATTGGCTGGGAGGCGTCGGTTTCCACTTCTTCACGGAATTTTGCGAATGGGAGCCAGTCTCCCATATCGTTCAGCCGCCACAGCTCGTAGCCTTCGGGTTTCTGAAGCACGGCCACGTGCGGCTGCCAATTGTCATCGAACAATACGCGATCGAAACCACGCTCATTTTTGAATATCGTGTCGGCCTTGCCTGTGCGCAAGTTGAGTCGTCGATACTCGAAATGTGCTTGGTTTGCTTCTTGAACACGCATCAGCGCTTCGTCAACGTGATCGGGACTCAGTTTGTCGATAAACGCGGTGACGCCCTTGCCAGGGGTGAGATTACGTGTCTCGCCGGTGTCGAGATTCAAAAGCATCACAGGAGTGCCGCCATCTGACGGGACGCGATAAAGCACGTGGCCGCTCAGGTTGGCCCAGCGATAGTCGATGACCGGTGCGCCGCGCTGCTTTGTAACCGCACGCGCCTGAATAGGCTTATCGATCGGCGCGATCCAAAGGTTCATCGTGCCGTTACTGCTCGCCCGGTAGCCGACCCATTTGCCGTATGGGCTTAGCATGACTTGCTGTTTGTCGGGTTCGGCGAAGAAGGCGGCGCGAGGGATTAGCGGCGGTTCCATTTGGGGCCAAGCCGCGTTGTGACAGAACAAAGAAATGCAAACAAAAGATGCGAAGCGTAAGGCTTGCAGCATGCAGCCTCCTTGGCAATGTGAAAGGTGAGACTTGTCAGGAAGGGTCTAAGACTTTTGCAAGTCAAGGTCATAGGGTGTGGAAAAGCGTCCTGCTTTGACAGACGCCATGGCACTAGCTGATGTTAACATCGAATCTATTCTAATCATGTATTACTCTCAACATCCGGTCCATCAAACTACCTATGGCGCGGAACCTATATCCTCAGCATGGGAATGTTACGAGGCATATTGTCGTACGTTTACACACAGGAATGTCGGCCGGACCAGTCGCTTGCGACCGCGAGTAGATGGTAGACTCCGAGCCCAGGTAGTTAATCTCCAAGGAGTAGTAACACTATGAATCCAGCAAAGAATACGATTTGCCTTTGGTATGATGGCGACGCCGAGGAAGCGGCGCACTTTTACGCCGAGACCTTTCCCGATACGACCGTAGGGGCGGTGCATCGTGCGCCGGGAGACAATCCTTCCGGGAAGGAAGGAGATGTGTTAGTCGTCGAGTTTTCAGTGATGGGAATACCCTGCATTGGACTCAACGGCGGGCCTATTTTCAAGCACAACGAAGCGTTTTCGTTCCAGGTCGCAACCGTCGATCAAGCCGAGACGGACCGCTATTGGAACGCGATCGTGGGCAACAGTGGTGAGGAAAGCATGTGCGGCTGGTGCAAGGACAAGTGGGGAATTTCCTGGCAAATTACTCCCATTGCGCTGACGCAAGCAGTTTCAGATCCCGATCGAGCCGCCGCCAAGCGCGCGTTCGATGCGATGATGGAGATGAGGAAGATCGATATCGCGACCATTGAGGCGGCGCGGCGGGGCTGATTGATTTCACGCTTGGCGCTACTGTGGTTGGCAGCTCAGTGACATCGAGTATACGGTCATATTGCGGTGCATCTGGGCGGATTTCCGTTGGCGGAGGGACGGGTGCTTCAGCCGAAACGGGCATGTGATTACTACGGCTGACGATTCTGTGCGGCTTCAACAGTTGCCGCAGGCTGCGCGCGTGAACCGGGAAACAAGAGAGGCGGTCTCATGCATTGCGTATATTCGTAATATCGAATATGCATAAATAAGTTATACTATATATGTCATTTGGAGAGTGGGGGGAACAGAGCGAATGCAGAATGCTCTGCGACGGTTCAAAGCCGATATCTTTCAGGCGCTAGCGCATCCGACGCGAATAGCCATCGTTGAATTGTTAAGGGATGGCGAGGTTTCCGCGGGTGCTATGTTGGAGCGGTTGGGTGTGGAGCAGGCCAATGTTTCGCAACACCTAGCGGTTTTGCGCGCCAAGAACATCGTCGTCAATCGGAAAGAGGGCAATCAAGTCTTCTATTCCATCAAGAGCCCCTTGCTGATCGATGTGATGAACACTATGCGGCAGTACTTCGAGGAGCATCTTTCCGAGGCCATGGGGATGCTCGCGGAGATAAAACAGGAACCTGCCGTGGCGCACGCTTCCAGAAGCGAGCCGAAATAGGCATGCCTGTCATAATCTCTTGCTTGCTGGGTGTGACAGCATTTGTATGGCTGGCAGTATCTCTCATTTCGCCTTTTGTGCGTGGAGACGGCGGTAACCGTATTCGCGCTGCGTTGGTGTGTTTAGGCGCGCTGACGCTTGCAGGAGCCGCGATTGGGGACATTGGTTTCCAAAACACCGGGTTTACTCTTCCCCGTCCATTTTTTCTAGGCATGGCGGCATTTGGGTTCCGGCTCGACGGGCTGGCGTGCTGGTTCCTGGGCGTCATCGGCCTGGTGGCCGCTCCGGTTGCCGCCTATATACCGGCGTATATGGACCATGTGAAGCGCCGTGTGGACATGCGGATCTTCAATGCTAGCCTTCCCGCCTTGCTCCTCAGTATGTCTGTCGTCGTGATGGCTGCGAATGTCCTTACGTTCCTCGTTGCCTGGGAGATTATGTCGCTGAGCTCATTCCTGCTGGTTGCCGGCGATCATCGGGAACCAGCAACCAGGCGAGCGGCTTTGATCTATATCTGCGCTACGCGTGTGGGAACCGCATTTCTTGCAGGCGGGTTCTTGTGGGCTTATGCGTTGACGGGGAGTTGGGAATTTACAGACTGGCATCTGATTGGCGTTGGAGCCCTGGGGCCGGGGCTGTTAATCCTCATTGGCCTGGGAGTGAAGGCGGGAATGTGGCCGGTCCATTTATGGCTGCCGATTGCTCATCCCGCAGCGCCTTCACCGGTGTCTGCGCTCATGAGCGGAGTCATGGTCAAGGCTGCAATTTACATGATAGTGCGGCTATTCGTGCTCCCAGGAGCGTTCTTGCATCCATGGCTGGGCTATTCCATCTTGACACTCGGGGCGATCTCGGCGTTCTGGGGGATCCTATTCGCGCTCCTACAGCATGACCTAAAGCGTGTGTTAGCTTATTCCACCGTTGAAAACACAGGCATCATCCTGATTTGTGTTGGTGTCGGAATGATAGCTCGTGACTTGGGATTGGCGACTATCGCGCGAATCGCCATTGCTGCAGGACTATTCCATGTGCTTAACCACGCCTTGTTCAAGTCGTTGCTGTTCATGGGCGCCGGCGCCGTTGATAGCAGCACAGGGACTCGGGACCTGGAAAGTTTGGGCGGGCTTGGACGACGCATGCCCATGACGTTTGCATGTTTTGTGCTGGGCAGTACCGCGCTATGCGCCTTGCCCCCGTTGAACGGGTTCGCCAGTGAGTGGCTCCTTTATCAGGGACTATTGGGACTGGCAGCAGGCGGCGACTCACCGGCAATTCGGTTTATTGCAATGATCCTCATTGGATGGATCGCCCTGGTGGGAGTTCTGGCAATGGCGTGTTTTGTAAAGACGTCGGGCGTGGCTTTCCTGGGGCGTCCACGCAGCGAGCGGGCGGAATTCCCGCATGAGTCGACGGCCAGCATGTACGTGCCTCAAGTTTTGTTGGGCGCCGGATGTGTTGCGCTAGGATTAATTGCCCCGTATGCGCTAAACGTTTTACATTCACTTGTAGCTCCGCTTGAGCCTGGCGGCTCGCCGCTTACTCGGGCTTGGACTTTGCCTATACCCTCGCTGGTCATCGTCATGGGAGCAACGGCGGGTGTCGTCGCACTATGGCTTCGCAGCGCCGCCGGGCGACAACCTGCCAAGTCGTACATAACGTGGGAGTGCGGGTTTGGTCCATTAACTTCGCGGATGCAGGCCACTGCGACCAGCTTTGCCCAGCCTATCGCAAGAATGTTCGGAGTGCTATATCGATATGACGTACACCGACAGATCGAAGGCGAGCATCGACGGCTGTTTCCGGAGGAGATTCGGGCCGAGCCGAAGACGGAAGTCATGCTGGAGTCTCGTGTCTATGTCCCAATTGTCCAGTGGGTCGATAAGCTGGCGGATCGCGTAGCAGGACTTCACGCAGGAAGTATCCATGTCTACCTTCTCACAATGTTCGCGACATTGATCGTGCTTTTGATTATCGGGGGAAATGTACGGTGAGCGGCCAATTGATACTGAGGGGTCTCCTTTACGTGGCCCACGGCTGCTTTCTTCCATTGTTGCTGACGGGATTCATAAGGACCGCGAAAGCACGGATCCAAGGTCGACGGGGCCCTTCTATTTGGCAGCCGTTTTGGGATCTGGCCAAATTGGCTGGGAAAGGAGAGACCGTCAGCGAGACGACGACATGGGTCTTTCGATGGGCGCCCATCGTGAGCCTTGCTTCTCTGGCGCCAATTTCATTGATGGTTCCGTGGCTGGGAATACCTTCACCGGTACATGGCGATCTCTTTCTGGTGGTTTATCTAATTGCGCTAGGCAAATTCGCAACGGGATTGGCTGCGCTTGACACCGGCTCGTCGTTCGGGGCGCTTGGCGCAAGCCGGGAGGCCGCCGTATCAATTCAGACGGAGCCGGCGTTGATTTTAGGGATTACCGCACTGTCAACGCACGCCCACAGCAGCTCGTTTGCGGTGTTTCTCGCACCCGGACAGCCCGGATCGCAGCTTATTGTGATAGTGCCGTTGGTCATCGTAGCTCTATGGCTTGCGATTACTGCCGAACTCGCCAGGATGCCGGTAGATGATCCCACGACCAACCTGGAGCTTACGATGATTCACGAGGCGCTGATCCTGGAGAATTCCGGGCGGAACCTCGCTTTGGTGGAAATCGGAGTTGGGTTGAAGACGGTGGTGTTATTCGGCCTCATCGCTCAGACCATCCTTACCGTCTGGCCGCCGCTGCCCGGAGTGTGGGCTTATTTGGTCAGTGTCGGCGTGATTCTGGCGGGCGGCGCCATTGTTTCAGTTTC
>CAZUFQ010000463.1:0-5952 GCA_964618735.1 uncultured Enterobacteriaceae bacterium | reverse complement strand
CGGCTCTTTTACCGGTGCCTTAGCTCTACGGAATGGACGCTTTGAACTTGTCGACGGGCGGACTCTATTCCTCGATGAAATCGGTGATCTTGCTCCAAACCTGCAAGTGAAACTTTTACGTGTCTTGCAGGAGAAAGAGTTTCAACGGGTAGGTGGAACGAAAGATATTCACGTCGACGTACGGATCATCGCCGCGACCAATCGCGACTTGCGTCAAGCCATACAGCGCGGCGCGTTTCGGGAAGATCTCTATTATCGTTTGAACGTCATCGCAGTGACATTACCACCGCTGCGCGAGCGTCGCGAGGATATTGCCCCTCTCGCCCGCTATTTTGTCGAGCATTACTGCCGCGAAGTCAACCGAGCCATTATGGGTATTACGGATGCCGCAATGGCAAGCCTCCAAGCCTATGCATGGCCAGGCAATGTACGGGAACTGCAGAATGCGATAGAACGCGCGGTGGTGCTCTCTTCCGAGTCTGACATTACGACCGCTGACTTCCCCGCGGATATGCGACAGCAAGCTCCGAGCGTTGCTGCTTTATCGGATGTCGCTCAGGCGGGAGAGATTGATGAGGAACTACTCTTAGCCGAAGCAGTTGACTTGTTTACGAGGACGCGAGTCCGTCAAGCTTTAGTAAAGGCAAACGGCAGCCAAACCGAAGCCGCAAAACGGTTAGGGCTGCCGCAATCTAATTTGTCTCGGCTAATGAAGCGGCTAAGTTTGCGGTAAAGCGTTTACCGCGAAGCTACGCTCGCACCCCAGCTATATGCTCGAGCCGCTCAATACGCTCTTCCAATGGTGGATGCGTACTAAAGAGTCGAGCAAACGACTGCCCAGAAAGCGGGTTCACAATAAACAAGTGCGAGCTTTGTGGCGACGCATCCAGAGGAATGCGCTCTGACGCCATTCCTAGTTTTTTCAGCGCCGACGCGAGCCCTAGAGGATCACCAGCCAGCTTAGCCCCGGTTTCGTCCGCAGCAAACTCACGAGTGCGTGAGATCGCCATCTGGATAATGGTCGCCGCCAACGGGGCGAGAACTGCCATTAAGATCAACCCCAATACGCCGCCTCCGCCTTCACGATCATCATCGCGCCGGAACCCGCCGAACATCGCCGCCCATTGCGCCATATGAGCCACATGAATAATCACGCCAGCCAGAGTTGCAGCGATCGAACTAATCAAAATGTCCCGATTTTTGACGTGACTCAGTTCGTGCGCTAGCACTCCTGTCAATTCGCGTTCATTCATCATGCGCATAATACCTTCGGTCACTGCCACTGCAGCGTGTTGCGGGTTGCGTCCCGTAGCAAAAGCGTTCGCAGCATCAGAAGGCAAAAGATAGATTTTCGGCATCGGCATGCCAGCGCGTAGGGTCAGGTTATGTACAATGCGATATACCATCGGCGCTTCGGCCTCACTCACTGGTCGTGCGCCATACGCGGCTAAGACAATCTTGTCCGAGAACCAATAGCTGCCGAAATTCATGATAATGGCGAAAATGAACGCGATCGTGAGCCCCTGCGATCCTCCCAACAGCTGTCCTATCGCCATAATAATGCCGGTGAGGGATCCAAGAAGAATAGTCGTGCGTAACATAAAGACAAACCTCCGTTACTTCTCAGTACGGTAAGACTGCTTTTCCAGAGTGTCAATCTAAGACGAAGCTTAAAGAAAGCGACTCAACAGTAAACCTACAATGAGCAACACGCCATACTCTAGATGCGCCTTGACCGTGCACATCAACGCTTCATTTAGCGTTTCTACTTTGTCCGTCGTAAAGACGATGCGTACGGCGGGGATAGCATGACGCAAAGTCAGAAAGGTCAACAGCACCGTCCACGGCGCATACCCAAACACCACCAATATGGCTGTAATGACGTACGCGCCGTACACAAGCCAAGCTAATTCCCAGTTTGCTGCATTACGGCCAATCACTGTAGCGAGGGTGTTCTTTCCATGTTCGATATCAAATTTGAGATCACGTATATTATTAGCGTGGAGAATCGAGGCGACCAAACAACCTACGGGTAAGGAGATCAGGAACGGAGCAAGCGCAAACGTTTCCCGTTGCACGTAATATGCGCCGACGACAATGACCGGTCCCATGAAGAGAAACACTGTGGCCTCCCCGAGGGCGAGGTACGCCAGCGGAAGAGGCTTCGCCGTATAAAAATATCCAGCCAGCACACTGACCAGCCCAAGCGCGAGGATCGGCCAGCCGCACAATATGACTAGAAGCAGCCCGCACACACTGCCAATCGCAAAGGCAGCTATTCCCCCCCAATACATTTCCCCTGGAGTGAGCATCCCGCGCTGAATGACTTGACTCCCGCTCATGGACTCCAGGGTATCCACGCCGCTCAGGTGATCGTAATAGTCGTTAATCATATTGGTGCCGATCTGGAGAAACAGCGACCCCATCAACGCCAGTATGAATCGACCAAAGGAGAACGGACCGTCAGCCGCTCCTAACACTGAACCGATCAATACCGGCGTCACCGACGCCGTGAATGAATATGGCCGAGTTGCTTCAATCCAAATCGACAGCCGACTCCGGTCTGATCCTGCCGCGAGTTTTTGTCCTGTCCCCATGCCTTATCCCTCCCCCCCTATTATGACGCCCATGCCCCAGAGGTCAAAGGGGCAAACCGTGCAACACCATATCAGTCCTGGAATCTTGCATGTGACCACGAGCACACGCTACAACCCCTCAGCAATGAGGAGCATTTACTATGTCAGACCCAATTGGCCGCCTCGATCACATCGCCTTCGCCGTTCATAGCATCGACAAAGCTCGCTCGTTTTTCGAAAACGCGCTTGGCGCTACCTTCCGTTACGTCAAAGAAGGTCGCGGCGGCGGCTTCCGCTACGCCGTGTTTGATCTGCACGAATTGACCCTGGAACTCATCGAGCCTGTCGGGAAAGATAACTTTGTCGCCACGTTTCTCGAAAAGCGCGGCGAAGGAGTGCATCACATGACGCTGCAGACGCCGGACCTAAAGGAAAAAGTCTCCATGCTCGAAGGACAAGGTCTGCGCATCGTCGACAAACACGAAGAAGGCGACCGCACGGTTGAGGCTTTTATTTCTCCTAAAAGCGGCTGTGGGCTACTCTTTCAATTGGCCGAGACTATGCCCGCCCTTAACAATGAGCCGTATTGGGAAAAGGAAAAATAGGGCAGAAGGGCGAGTTGCTCAAAGAAGCTTACGGCTTCTTTACGAGGAGGTACAACTCTCCCTCTTGCGACATCAGTCCAGCCTCGTCTTCCGCATCCGCGCCCCAGAAGAGATCGGCACGCCGCCAGCCGCTGATGGCGGCACCGGTATCTTGCAATAACACAAATCGTGAGAATTCTTTCCACGCTACCCGACCACCCGAGTCGACAACCGGTCTTCTCGTTCGCATGAAGGCCAATGCACCTATTGGATAGAGCTTTGGATCAACGGCAAGCGAGCGGCCGGGAGTGAGCGGAACCCCCAGGCTGCCACGCGGTCCTTCTGCGGTCGTCAGTTGAAAGAAAATGTAGCGTGGATTAGCGAAGAGCACGGCATTCTGTTCGTCCAGATGCGCCTGCAAATAGCGACGAATGGCTGGTGTTGTTACCTCTCCTGGACCGAGTTTACCTTGGTCAATCAAGAGCTTGCCAATACTTTTGTAGGGCCTGCCGTTCGAGGCGGCATAACCTACGCGTAGGCGTGTCCCGTCCGGCAACAGAATTTGTCCCGATCCTTGGACATGCAACAAGAATAAGGAAACGGGATCATCTACCCACAGCAGCTCATAGTGTTTCCCATTTAGCACTCCCTTGCCATCGATTTCTTCTC
Organism: uncultured Enterobacteriaceae bacterium; assembly: GCA_964618735.1. Taxonomy (GTDB): domain Bacteria; phylum Desulfobacterota; class Binatia; order Bin18; family Bin18; genus SYOC01. Next base: position 2,123 of record CAZUFQ010000463.1, on the reverse strand, counting down.
GCGAAAAGTAAGGTGAGAACTGGCCGTTTACCATCCGGCCGAATTGTTTTTCTCCTCCTCCCATTGCAGAAGTGGTTTCGAGCTCTACCAGATCGTCCGGGCGACGATAAAGCGGGTACCGGAAGCGCCCAGTACGTATCCGACTGCCCCGTAATACCGGCTCGTGGTAGCCCGTGAAGAGCACCGGAGTTGTTACTCTGTAAATAGAAAATTTACGGTTGAGAACAGCCTGTACGTCGCCGCCTCTCTCTAAAATTGTTAGAAAAGACGCCAGGCTCTCACGAACTTGCGCAACCGTAACGCGCTGACCAGCGACGGCGAGCGTCTCGCTGTCGCGCTTATTTTGCAGCGCGGTGAGGCTGTGCGTCACTGCAGTTTTTAAGGAAGTCCGATCAAGATCATCGCGAAAAGATGGAAGCGTGTTAGAGGCAAGTTGTTCGAGAGGAGCGGGAGCATGGATGGTGGAACTACAGCTGCAGAGCAAAGCGAGAAGAAAAAGAGTCCAGCGCGATAAGAATTTTCTCAACGAAGGTGGAGAGGGGCAAAGCATTCGTTCAGCCTCCACCCGGCGCTAAAGTCGCCGGGCTACAGAACAGCGCCCCATGAATGGGGCTGACAAAGCCAGCTTGAGCTGGCGCTGTAGTGTAGCCCGGAGCTTCAGCTCCGGGAGAAAGGAGGATGCGCTCAAGTGGTGAGAATCTGTGCAATGTCTGTGGTCCGATTTAGCCTGTGGCATAAGAGGCTTGCGCTGCACTTACCCCTGCGCCGGGCGAGCATGCATATCCCTGCTTGCGGAGAATTTCTTCCAGTGCGCTCAACACCAGCAAAACATTACTCCGCGAACTCGACTCGCCCATGAGCCCGACGCGCCAGATTTTCCCGCGCAACGGACCAAGACCAGCGCCGATTTCAATGTTGTAATCATCAAGCAATTGCCGTCGTACAGCGGCGTCATCCACTCCGGCGGGAATCGTCACGCTATTCAGCGTCCACAAACGATGGCCTTCTTGCGCTGCAAGTGGAAGACCCATCGCCCCTAGCCCAGCGGCAAGCGCCTTATGGTTGCGTTCGTGCCGCCGGAAGCGCGTTTCCAGACCTTCTTCTTGCACGAGCCGCAATGCTTCACGCAGAGCATAGTTCATGGAAATGGGCGCAGTATGGTGATACACGCGCTCTTCATTCCAGTACTTTTCAATCATCGTGAGATCGAGATACCAGCTCTGGACCTTGGTTTTCCGCGCACGGATGACGTCGAGCGCCGCTTGTCCAAATGTCACCGGAGACAAACCCGGCGGGCAGCTCAAACACTTCTGGGTGCCGCTGTAACAAACGTCAATGCCCCACTCATCCACCTTCACCGGACATCCCCCCAAGGAGGTGACAGCGTCAACAACAAACAGCGCTCCTGCGCTATGGACGAGCTTTGCAATTTCTTCTAACGGTTGCCAAGCGCCGGTCGAGGTTTCAGCATGGACAAGCGCCACAAGCTTGGGATGACGACACTGTTGCAGCGCGGCTTGTACCTGTTCTGGCGCAAAGACGCGTCCCCATTCCGTTTCGATCTTGACGGGCTTCGCGCCGCAGCGTTCGACCACATCCACCATGCGCGCGCCAAACACGCCGTTGACGCCAATAACGGCCTCATCCCCTGGCTCAAGGAGATTGACGAAACAGGTTTCCATACCCGCACTGCCCGTTCCTGAAATCGGTAGGGTCAGGGTGTTTTTCGTTTGAAACACGGAGCGTAACAGAGCCTTGGTCTCTTCCATCAGCCGTAAAAACTCCGGGTCCAGATGACCAACCAAAGGCGTGGACATCGCTTTCAACACGCGAGAATGCACATTGCTTGGTCCAGGCCCTAGCAGAATACGGGAAGACGGCGCAAGCTCACCAGCAGTTTCCATCGTCAACTCTCCTCACATCAGCTGTCCTTTTGCAAAACCGGCTTACGTTACCACGGCCAAGGAAGAGGGAAAAGAGTAGAAGAAAATCGACCCAAAGAGGAAAGCGCCGTAGGGATGCCGCAGACATTCTTTAGTTTTTTTGCTACAGAGGTCAGATCTTCAGTTCAGGGCCAAATCGTAGGGCAGAGAAGGGGGGCTAGGAAACATGATCCGCGTTTT
>CAZUFQ010000462.1:0-5963 GCA_964618735.1 uncultured Enterobacteriaceae bacterium | reverse complement strand
AGTTGGTTCACATGCCTCGGCATCTGACCTTCCTTCTTATTACGAGTCCTGGCTCGCTGCACTGGAAAAGTTGCTGAGCGAGAAAGGACTCGCTCTTTCGGTGTGATGTGACCGGCTGCCGACGCCCTACACTTCACGTCACACACTGCGCAAATCCTTAGTTTTTTCTCATGTTCAAGCTGAGTTTGGGCATGCCTAGTGAGTGAGGCTCAGCCTCTCATTTATCCCTACACCTTCCTCTCTATCTGCCGATATCTGCCAAGGACGAAGGAGAGAGGACTCGTATGTCTGCTCACGACACAGCGAAAAACGATATGGAGACGCTTGATCAGTCAAGTGAGGACGAACGTCTTCGAGAGCAAGTGAAAAGACTTTTTCGCCATTTAGAAAGCGCAGAGCAAGAATTTCAGGAAAAAGAAGAGGCGCTTAAACAAGCTATTGGTCTCCTGATGGCGCTGTCGCGGTTGGTCGTAAAACCAGAAGTGCAGGGGCTACTCGATCGTCTTGGGCGCGAGGTCAGAAAAGGGGACCAGCCGGACTTAGTGAAAACCTTTGTAGAGGAAATCAAAGAGAAAGTTACGTATGAATTGCAGCCCTCGTCCCTTGCCGCACTGAGAGAACGGGAGTGGATGTCTGAGTTCAATGAGCCGTCAACTTCTCAGAGGCGAACGCCAGTTGCGGAGTCCCGTTCCCGGAGATTGTCTGAGCGGTCATCTGAACCTCTCCGTCCCTCTTTCGAGAAAAGAAGACAGGGCGAAGTACGAGGAGACGCCTTTCTGCAGCGACCACAAAATCCTCCTTTTTCTCCTATCACAAAAAGAGAAGACGCAGGTTCTCAGACAGCCTCTCAAGCTATAGCGAGTAGGTTAAGCACGTCGGCAAATAAAGAGCCGTCTCGGCAATCGGCCCCTATTGCTCCCCCACACGCAGCAGCGCCGACGGGTCTACAAGAGCGAGAGGTTGAGGAAAAAATTCGTACGGTCCTGAGCATATTTCTTGAGCATATTCAGATAGAAATCCGTACGGAACTACGTGAGAGAGTTAATGCCTTAAAGTCAGCGATTGCAGAAGAAAGGCTTTTCCAGCGCCTACCGCAGATCCAACAGCAGTTTGCTGAGTTTCTTGTATACTATCGCAAAATCCATGACAAGGAACGCACTCACCTCGAAGACCTCCTGAAAGAGTTGATTGGCAAACTTGCCGAGATCGAGAAAAACGTTCTCAATAGTCTACTTGAACATCATAAAGAAGCTATGGCTGATAATGCCCAGTTTAGCGAACGCCTCGAAGGGCAAGTCGTAGGTATGGAAGAGATCGCGCAATTGAAGGATCTGAGCGCTGTCCGCACGGCGATTGTTACCCGCACGGAACGCATGCGCACTGCAATTCAAGTGAAACGCGAGGCTGACGCCGCCTTATCAGAGGCGTTTACCGTTCGCGTGCGCTCCCTTGAGCGGCAACTGCACGACGCCAATCATCAGCTTTCCAGCATGACGGACCGCGCCTATCACGATACGTTGCTCCCCGGAGTCTATAATCGTCTTGCCTTTAGCGAAAATTTGAGCCGAGAAATCTCTCGCTTTGAGCGATATCAGCAAGCCGTTTCTTTAATCATGTTCGATCTGGACCGCTTCAAACTGATCAATGACACGTATGGACACCAAGCTGGCGACTGGGCGTTACAAACCCTAGCGACGCGAATCAAACCCGCTCTTCGTGCTCCGGATTTTTTTGCGCGCTTCGGCGGCGATGAATTTGCGCTTATTCTTCCAAACAGCACTCTGGCGGATGCGGTTGTGGTAGCGAAACGTCTCTGCGCGCTCACTCATGGTACAACCTTCTTTTACGAAAAGCAGGAGCTCCGAGTGTCTTTGAGTGTTGGAGCGGCGACGGTACATAAGGGTGATACCGCTGAGACCGTCGTGGAACGAACGGATCGCGCCTTGTATCTCGCCAAAGAAAAAGGCCGAGATCGCGTGTGTACAGAAGAAGAACTTCCTTCTCCGCCTTCCAAGCTGAATAAGATGGTGGGCTTTCTGAAACGCACGCTACCGTTCGGGAAAAGTCCAAACGAGTAATTCTGATTCCCTCTAGATTTTCTTCTTCGTGGCCCGCTATAACGACAGAAGAAGGGGGCTTCAGCATGGGAGGGTCCGCACCGCACACTCATGATCAACCGCTTGACGTGTTCGCCACGGCGCTGACGATTTTACTTTGCGCGATATGGGGCGGGGCCTTTGTCGGCATCAAATTGAGTACGATAGATCTGCCTCCGCTTGGTTCCGGCGCCATTCGGTTTTGCTTGGTAAGCCTGGTTCTCCTCGCCTGGGCGCGTTATCAGCACATTCAGCTCCTGATAGAGCAGGCCGAGTTGCGTGCGTTGACGATCACGACTCTCTGCTCCTGCTATACAAATCTGGTTGCCTACATAGGCACTATGCGCACCACTTCAGGGCGCGCGACTGTTTTCTTTTACACGCAGCCGATTTTTCTCGCGTTGCTAGCCCCGTATTTTTTGCCGGGCGATCAGTTGACGTGGCGGAAGGGCTATGGTCTAGGTTTGGCGTTATGCGGCGTCATCGCCTTGTTTCTGGGAAAGTTGAATGGTGGGACAAGCTCAACTGTTGTCGGGGATGCGCTTGTCTTGAGCGGCGCTTTGACGAGCGCTTTTTATGGCATCACCGTGAAGAGAACTGCGGGAAAAATCCATCCTGTCGCACTGATTTGTTGGCAGTCGTGGGCGTCCTGGCCGTTTTTGGCGATTTTATCATGGTGTTTCGAAGCAGATCGCTCATTTACGTTTACCAGTCGGGCCGTCGCCGCGATTTTGTATCTTGGGCTCATTTCCGCCGCCTTCGGCTTTGTCGCGTTCGCATGGCTCCTGCAACGAAATGCCGCCACTCGGGTCACAGCGTTGACGTTTCTCACGCCGGTGTTTGGCGTAGTGTATAGCTGGGTTTTGCTCGGGGAAGTGCTGACGCCGCTGCAGTTAGTGGGCGTGCTGGGAGTTTGCCTGGGCGTATACATTGTCAATAGCGGTAGTGCGCCACGCGTGCAGCCCGCACGGCAGGAGGAGCCGCTCGCTACTGAACGCACGGGCTGAGCAACATTGGACCACAGAAGATTGGCGCACTCCTCTTTGTGCATCGTCAACGTCATCAAGTCAATTTCGTGAGCAGTCCCTCGTTATTAACTTGTTGAATTTCTTTATTCCCCTGGGGTCACAATTTGTATCGTGCCGGCGCGAAATTCTTGTCCGCGCTCTTTTACTAGCTTTGGGTAGGTGTGGTAGAATTGCCCACCCAGGCGGAGGAACGACGTTACGTCGGTTTCTTCGAGGTCAAGGTCCGCAATCGTGCTACTCGCTTCGTCCTTGGTCTTCGCCGTGATGAGCGCGTCATAGATTAAACGCGTGTCTTCAATTTGAAAATCTTCTCGGCTGGGGAGATCGTCGATGTTTGTAAGACTTTCAGGGTAGAACTCGAGAAGATAACGGAGCGCCTTCAGTTCATGCCGTTGTTGATCGAGCTTTTTAATCGTTTGAGCCACAGAGTCCTCCGTAGTTGTGATTTCGCTGCAAGGGGATATAGTTTGTTTGTTTCAATCCTCACCTAATTTTTATTCATATTAGGTGCTATAGAGAAAGCTATGGCGGTTACAGAACATAAAGACAAGGCCCATAGTGGCGTATCCTGCGCGATCATTACGGCGAGTGATACCCGTACGGAAGAAACGGACACCAGCGGAAAGAAGATTAAGGACCTGTTGGCGGAAAAAAATCATGCGGTGGCGTCGTATCAGATTCTGAAAGATGAGCCTGTTCAGATCAGGGCGGCGGTACACGCCCTGCTTGAGCGGTCTGATGTGGACGCTATCATCATCAATGGTGGAACTGGCATTGCTCCGCGAGATACAACGTTTGAAGCGATTCAAGGCGTTCTAGAAAAAGAAATCCCTGGCTTTGGCGAGCTGTTCCGCCTGTTGAGTTATCAAGATATCGGATCCGCCGCGATGATGACCCGTGCGACTGCAGGAGTAGCAAAAGGAAAAGTCGTGGTGTCTTTGCCGGGGTCTACTGGAGCGGTCGAGCTGGGAATGACCAAGTTGGTGCTTCCCGAACTTGGGCATATGTTGTTTGTCTTGCGAGGAGAAAAGAAACATCATGCGCATTAGGCTGCGATATTTCGCCTCGCTGCGAGAGCGGTTAGGTCGGAGTGAAGAGGCCATCGAAGCGCCGGCAGGAGCAACTGTAGAAACGGTGTGGAACCTGTTAAAGACAGCGCGCCCAGAACTTGCGGTCATCGAGCGTTCGATTGCTTTTGCGGTAGCGCAAGAATACGTTGACAAGGCGCATCCCCTCCAAGATAATGACGAACTTGCTCTTATCCCGCCTGTCAGTGGGGGCTGTGATGTCTGACATGCAAACTCGCATACTGTGCAAACTTACCGAACAGATAATCAACATGCAGGAGCTGGCCGATTTTGTGGCGGACCCTGCAGCTGGAGCGATGGCGACGTTTGTGGGGATGACGCGGAATACGAACGATGGTCGGCATGTTATTCGGCTGGAATATGAGTGTTACCCCGGCATGGCTGAAAAAGAAATGGTCAAAATCGCCGAAGAAGTGCTCTCGCGCTGGCCGGTAAGAAAAGTGGCGATGATCCACCGGCTTGGTCGCGTAGATATCGGTGAGGCTAGCGTGGCGATTGCTGTTTCTTCAGGACATAGACACGCGGCGTTTGACGCCTGTCACTATGCCATTAATCAACTCAAAGAAACCGTGCCGATCTGGAAAAAGGAACTTTACGAAGGCGGTGAGTTGTGGATCGGCTCGCAGACCGGCGCGACCGGATCATTCCAGCGAGTAGAGGAGGAAAGGGCGTGAGGAATATTCGTAAGGCTGTGCATGCAGGCTACTGTTGGGGCGTTGAACGCGCCATCGACATGGTAGTCCAAACGACTGAAACTCATAAGGAGGCTCCAGTCCGAACCCTTGGACCTATCATCCATAACCCTCAAGTAGTGCAAGCGCTCGCGGATAAAGGGGCAAGCACCATTGAATCACTCGAAGAGATGCCTGCTGGGGGAACAGTCATTATCCGCACTCATGGTGTGGCGCCTGAGGTATACCAACAAGCCGAACAGAAAAATCTTGCCGTCGTCGATGCGACGTGTCCTCTTGTGACTCTCGTGCAAAATCGAGCGAAACAATTAGTGAATGAAGGGTATCACTTGGTGATCTTCGGGAACCCGAAGCACCCGGAAGTGATCGGCACCCTTGGTCATGCCGGCGGCCATGCCACTGTCGTTGAGAAGCCCGAGGACGCGCGGACGGCGAAGCTGGCCAATAAGAAGGTCGGCGTCGTTGTGCAAACGACCCAAGAGACTGAACGGCTGAGCGAATTTCTTTCCTATCTCGCTCCACGTTGTAAAGAACTCAAGGTGTTCAATACTATTTGTAACCCGACGATTGAGCGTCAAGACGCCGCGCGCGACTTAGCGAAAGAAGTGCAAGTGATGATTGTCGTCGGCGGAAAAAACAGCTCAAACACTCGTCATCTAGCGACGGTCTGTCGCCAGGAAGGCGCCGCCACGTATCATATTGAAGAGCCCGCAGAAGTTGATCCCAACTGGTTTTCCGGCGTCAAAGAGATCGGCGTTACGGCCGGCGCCTCGACCCCTGGCTGGCTGATGGATCACGTCATCGCTCGCATCAACGAACTCGAACAACAAAACCTACTCCCTGCATAACTATGAACGACGTACGAACTCTTGGTATTGTTGGCTCCGGTCAAATGGGCGGTGGTATTGGACAAGTCGCGGCTCAGGCTGGATTCTCTGTCGTACTATACGATATGACTCAACCCATTGTGAATCGCTCGTTGGAGAACATTCAACGCGGTCTTGTCCGTCTCACGGAACGCGGAAAGCTGCCAGAAGAGGAACAGCGTGCAATTCTTAG
>CAZUFQ010000461.1:0-5970 GCA_964618735.1 uncultured Enterobacteriaceae bacterium | reverse complement strand
GGGAGCTGTTAGTCAACGACATTCGCGCGTTCTTCCGGACGTTGCGTGGGTAAGGCTGCCCCTCGTGTGAGACAAATCCCCCGCTCGGCTACGCCTTCGTCGCTCCCTTTGCTAAAGAGAGTTAGCAGACGCGGAACAACTGGCGGGGGAATTTTCCTTTAGACGCGGGCCACCCAAACGGCGTCGCTGTTCAACCCACCATATCTTCAGTACCCCACGATACGATAACAGCAAACTGCTCCGGTCTCGATCCGCCCTGCCAGATGCCGCCCGACTACGGGATTTGCAGCGGTGACCTGCTCGATGGCGCGTTTCACCGCTTTTCTCACGGCGGTGCGCGCACGCTCAGGCACATTAGCAAATGAGCGAATACGGCCCCCCAAGCCGCTCGTGCGAGCCAACTCGTGCGTGAGCGCGTCAAGCTCGTCTTCTTCCTCAGCTGAACGCACTTGTTGTTGTCGAAGCTCACGAATGCGTGCGCGTACTGCAGCTACAGCGGCAGCATCCATTACGGCATCTCTACTTGTTGCTTGGCATAGTGCTCCCTGGTCAACGACCAACGTGAGAGCAGGAACCTCTCGGTTTGGCGCCGCCACGAGATGGGCAAGATAGCGCACGCCAACTAAATCCGGGACTGTAGCAATGTGGCCGCCCAAGGCCACTCGCCACCCGCCTTGCGGGGCCGAAGATATCTGCACGAATCTGTCTTCTCTGTTAACACTAGCTTTTTTCCTCGAGGCCAGAGCTTCTTGCCATCGTGTGACAAGATCAAGCATCCCCAACGCCTCAGCCTCGATAAGGGCTTCCTGCATAAGAGCCCGACCACGTTGTTCATCCCCAGCGCCTGCTCGTTGCAGTAACGCCAGCCCGAGCTCAGCACGGACTTGAATTGCCGCAGGTTTATGGCCCAGTCGTTCGTTTGCGATTACTGCGGCGTTCAAGTGTTCTATGGCGAGATCAATTTTGCCGCAAGTGAGAGCCGCTAGCGCCAAAGGACGGTGGACTGATCCAAAGCAAACCACTGCCAGTGACGCCATGATCGGCAGTTCAGCATACGGCGCCAGCGTCTCGTATGCCGCGCTGGCATTCTCCACATCGTCAAGCGCAGCAGCAAGCTCGATGACGCCGAGCATAGTAAGCAGCCAGGAACTGGTGAGAATAATGCTGTGGAGTCCGTTGCGTCTCAGTCCCTCTAGCAGCGCCCGTGCCTGATGCGGGTCTCCACTGCGCAGCGCGAACAATGCTGCTGCGGAAGAAAAAGAGCGATTTTGCTCAGTCAGAGTCGGCGAGGCGGCAATTGACGCGGCAAGATCAGTTAGCTCGGCTTCACGCCCTTGGAACACCCGAATGCCAGCGAGATGGGCCCCATAGTACGCCAACGCGTCAGCATCTCCTACTTCCACGCCAAGTTCGTAACAAGTCGTTGCCGCTTGCTCGGCTTGGATAAACTGTCCGGCGCGGATTGCCAGCATCACCTCCATTGCTCGTACGATGAAGAGAATACTTCGACAGCGGATAGCCTCAGCACGAAGACGTAATTCCGCCAGCGCGGTGTTGGCGGCAGGCTCGCCCAACAAAAACAAGTCTACTGCGCGCCAACATAAGCCCAGAAGCGACAGCAATCCGTCGCTAGCCACCGACGCCACCGCGATGAGTTCGTTGGCCACAGCGAGCCGGCGCTGCGCGTGCTCCGGGGCCAGAAGCGCGTGATGACAGAGTGAAAGCGCCTCAGCGAGCGCTCGCGCATCACCCGTACCCCTGGCGGCCTCTACTCCTTCTACCACCGCTGTTACCGGCCCGCCGCGATAGGCGCTCTCGGCAGCCAGACGCACTGTGAGCCGCGTGCGCAGCACAGTAGCCTCTGGCGGCAGCGCCCCGAGAGCGCGATGTTGCAGCGCTGCTACACGTTCAGCTTCCTCTGTGAAGCGGTGTTCTCGCACCCACACGCCACCCAGACCAAGTGCGGCGCGTGCAAGGGATATTAGGTCTCTCTCAGCCTCCGCCACACGCGTGGCGCGGTGAAACAGCGGACGTGCATCGGTAAGATGTCCGCAAGCGAGGACAGCCTCGGCCCAGTCAACCACGAGTGCTGCAGCCGGCCCTGGAAGCGCCGCTGCCTCATGCAGCTCGACAGCTCGCCCTAGCAGTTCCGCCGCCTGCTCAAAGCCATCTGTTGCTTGCAGCGTCGTAGCTGCCTCGCGAGCAATCTGCACGGCAGCGGCGGCGTCTTCGTTGGAGCGGCTCGCGGCGATGAATGCATGATGCACCCGACGCAACGCGCGTTCCGAGGTAGATCCGGTTAGTAACCTGGCGGCTCGCGCGTGTGCGGCGAGACGTTCGCTCGACCCAAGAAATGCGAGGGCAGCGGCACGCACCCGTTCATGGACAAAGCTGACTCGATTCACTGATCGCTCTACTAAAATTCCCAGGCTCGTTGCAAGCGCGAGCGCTTCAGCGGTCGCGCTTGGCGACACCTCAGCTAGACGAGCAACCTCATACAGCGAAACCTCTAAGCCCAGCAGCGCTGCGAACCCGACCAGTCGTCGATTTGCACTCGGTAGCCGCTCAAGAATCCGTGGAAGGGCTTGCTCCAATCCTTCTAAGAGTGTCTTGGCGTTGAGGTGGATCTCTTCCACTCGTCCCACAAACGGCGGCGCTCCGGAAGTGTGAGGGATTAACGTATGACAAACGTCTTGCTGAGCCTGCGACAGAGACTTGGCGTCATCCATACCCGATACCTTTCGCCCCCGTGGGCTCTCATGAGCAAGGCGGATACCAAACGAAGATCACAATATTCTCTAGGGAATAAGCGATGATCTTCTCCGGCGTGCTCAAAAGAGTGACAACTCGACAACAATCGTTGACACAGAGAAATGATTCGTCTCCAAGGTTTCGCCGAATTTATTACTTGGTCCCCACGCTTGTCACCAATTGTGCCGTTTCGCGGCACAGCCATGTCACGCCATTACAGTAAGAAACGAAAACTACCGCCAGCGCAGGAGCACTCTATGAACTTCTCAAGAAGATCGAGCAGAACGTTACGCATACGGTTGCCATGCTCACAGGCAAAAAGAATCTTTTTGGAATGGACGGGGGTGGTGCGGTTTCGCAGCGTATTGTAGGGGCGACTCGCTGTGGTCGCCCGAAAATTGGGCAGGTGCAGAGGCCTGTCCCTACATAAACAAAGTTCACTTGCTCCATCGCTCAAGCACCCCTTTGGGGCGTCACATTAAAGAAAGGGAGAACGATCATGAAACTCATGAAAACTTTACGGATGTTCGGAATTGTTGCAGCTTTCCTTGGGACCGCCGCCACTCAGTCGTTCGCATTGCCCGCCAATGAAGTTGAAACCGAATACTTCAGCGATGCCACCTTCACGCGGGAGGTAGGCTACAGTTTTCTGGCCTGTCAAGGTGGTTTCTATAGGGAAGGAAAACAGACCCGATACGCAGTTCGCACTTCATCTCCTTGTCACTCTTCTGGGTCGGATGAGGTTGCATGTCTCGTCGATGGGCGCGAGACGTCGTGCCCCGCGAACATCTGCGACTCGGGGTTGTTTGAATGCCAGTAGCGCTTCGTTTTCTCTCGCCCCTGTTGCATCTTATTCACGATGTTATGGAGACTTCTCATGGTTACTGTTCACTGTCGTAAGAGTTTGCTGCTTGCCATCGGCGTACTGGTGTTTTCTTTCTCATCTGCATCTGCTGCAGCGCCTCCCACCGGGCTCGTGCCTCTGCCTACGTGTGGTTCTGATCCCAGCGCCAACACGCGCATGCTTCAGGCCGCCATCGATGCGGCCCCGGACAATTCGACCCTTGTCTTTTCGCCGGGGGTTTGTGTAGTGGCGAAGTGCGATATTGCCCAGGGGCGCATTTGCTACGGTCCTTCCGGTCAGCGACACTTCAGTGCTTTGCATATCGGCGAGCGCTCACAGTTGACTCTCGTAGGCGCTGCAGATGGCACGAGCGTGTTGAAACTCGATCCGAATCCGCCTGGCTCGCCGGGGCATCATGCGTATTGCGGCGATACGCATGTGCTCTCGATCCAGCTATCGACGTTCATTACTCTACGTGATTTTATTATTGACGGCTCGGACAGTGAGTTGCCCCACGACCATAACCAGTGCCCGCCAAACCCGCGGTTGGGAACGCACTCCGGAGCAATCGATGAACATTTGCACGATGTCCGCGTGCTCAACGCCACGGATGTTACGATCGACCACATGCAGCTCACCGAGGCGCACGGTGATGGATTGAACCTGGCGGCAGAGCACAATCAAGCCATTATACCGAACACAGAACGCATTACCGTCACGAACACCAACTTCCTGGCTGACGACCGCTCAGGGATAGCGTTCCAACGCAATGTGGGATTCGTTACTATTGCAGACAATTATTTCCGTAACAGCGGTAACGATCAGGATCTTGATATGGAGCCATCAGGCGGCCCAGACGATCTCGGTCCGTACGCCATCGATATTAATCACAATCTGTTTGAACGTCTCCAACCAAAGATAACCGTCACCCTGGGATCGGCTGGAGGCGTGCAGCCCTCGCGTGGAATACGCTTCACCTATAACACCATCAAGGCTTCGCCGCTGGCTGAGCCACAGACGGGACAAGGCGGTTGTATCTTTGTCTATACGGCGAACGAGACCACTATTGCTCACAACAAAGTGATAGGCGCTCAGGGATGCGTGACGATCGCGGCCCAGAAAGTCACCGGGCTACGCGTGGAAGACAATCGACTGGAAAGCTTTGTCAATGTACAAAATGCCGTTAATAAATTTGTCCCCAGGCCGGTCATTGATGTCTCGGAGCGGGTCGTGAACCGCGGCGATACAACAGTCTGCGGTCTGGCCCCTAAGCCGCCATGTCCATATTTTATCCACTATCCCGACCGTATATCGATCGCCAGAAATGTTCTTCTTCAGCATGTGCAGCGTTCGCCAGGAATCCGCGTGAGCAATGGCGATCACCTCCTACTTGCTAATAACACCGTCCTCTCTACTCAGAAGGTTGCGCCGATTGGTGCGGTTGATCCTACTGCGCGCGCCGTTGGGATCGACACGCCATTTGGGGTGCGCGACCTCCCTAGTTATGGTTACTACGAGAATGAAAAACGAGGGTTCCGGCAATGGAGCGTTACCGGCAATGCGATAAAGGACTTCGCTGATGGTTTCCACAGCACGCCAATCAAGGCCAGAGTGCTTTTATCTACTGCTGCACTGAATGGGAATCTGTTCAACACGGCCCTGCCGAAGCCGCGCGGGATTTTTCTCGAAGGCGTCGCCAGTGCGCCGCAAGTCGGGTTCATCACCTCTCTTGTAGTGAACCAGAATCTTTTTGGCTGCGGGTTTCCTAGCTTTCCGCCGTTGATCCCTCTTCCCCGCAACGCGTATGTGCGTCCCAGCGGCCAAACCCAAACCGGAAACATTGGGGTAGTCATACCTTGCCAGTGAGCCGTTGTTGAAACGAGACTTCCGAGTCTTCATCTAATCTGGGCAGATCGTCAAGCTCAAAAGTTGACAATCTCGTTCGTTCCCAGGCTCTGCCTGGGAACGCAACTCTCAGGTGCGGTAGAGCCATAACCCACGACATGCCCAGGCAGAGCCTGGGCATGAGGAAACTTCAGTCGCTCTGTGATGACGTCTTTAGTCATGGTTTTTCCCCTCATGCCCTCGTGAGCGTAAAGAGATGATGTCGATCCCACAGCGCCAGGTCGCGTTCCTTGGCGAAGGCAATAGCAGCGGCGGTGAAGCCGCTGGGGCAGACCAATACCCCGCGCGTTCCGGATAGCTCTTTGGGCAACGCGCCGTTGAGCGCGCGCGCGATCTCAACTCCAACCGGAGACGCGTGGTTCTTACATTGGATGTATAGCGTTATGTTCACACCGACCCCGTCCGTACGCCGTTAGACGAGGTCGAACCCCCGGCCTCGTTTCAACATACTCCTCTCCACGCCCCCCCCC
>CAZUFQ010000460.1:0-5973 GCA_964618735.1 uncultured Enterobacteriaceae bacterium | reverse complement strand
GTAGAGCACCACGCCAAAAGCGTAGAGATCGGTGCGCGGGTCTATGCTCTCCCCACGCCACTGCTCAGGGGCCATATACCGCGGAGAGCCTATTATTCCTGTCGCTGTCAGCGGGGCAGCCTCAGCTCCTAACACCTTAGCGATGCCAAAGTCAGCAATTTTGATCCAATCCGGGTCGAGTCGTTGTCCGACAAAGATATTGGCAGGCTTAAGATCACGGTGCACGACTGCTTCTGGCAAACCGTGGGCTTCCGCAAGCGCCTCACAAATCTGCTGGGCAATATAAATCGTTCGCTCGGCTGTCAATGGGCCTTCAGTCTGCAAGAGGGCCTTTAAGGTCCGCCCTTCGACTAATTCCATGACATAGTACAAATATCCATCTTCATCCTCATCCGAGTCATGGACAATCACTACATGTCTGTTTCGTAACCTCATAGTGACATTGACTTCATTGAGAAATCGTTGTCTGAACGTAGGGTCTTCTGCGAATTCACGCTTAATCACTTTGATCGCCACCTCACGTTGAGGACGACCTTCTACATCAAACTGCACGGCGCGATAGACGATGCCCATTGCTCCTTCGCCTAGCTGAGAGAGCAGCTGATATTTTTTATTCAGGATTTTCTCTAGATTCGCATCGACCATTGCTGCTCCCTCTCAGAGACTGTCACTACGCTAACGCGATGGGAATGAGTAACGCCCCAGTAGCCGGGACGCTATAATGTGGTGTTCCGGGACATCAATTTACTGACCTTATTGCGAACCAAGCCGGACCTACAGACGCGCTGTGGTTATCAAGTGTTTGATGATGTTAAGAACAGATTGATGAAGAGCGATCACGTACAGCAACTAATGCGCGACGCCTGTAAGCGTTGTCATGTTATTGCAAGGCTCTTATGATTGCCCCCTCCTTCATTCACTATGCTCCCGGTGCCCATGTTTACAAGCCTTAGCGTAGTCCACCCATCAGACTACTTAGTTAAGCCGTTATGTTCGAGGGACAGCCAACGCAATCGGCTCTAGTTCATCTGCCCAAAGTTGCGCGGGATACCGTACTCGTCCAGCTTATTCAGCAGAGTTTGTCTACTCCCATAACCGAGGATCTGATAGGCTTGGTTTTTATTTCCTTGCGTAAATTCCAGCACCTCCAAAATGTGCTCTTTCTCTACTTCACCCATGCTTTTGGGCCGCCCTTTCGCCTCACGAGGCGCTTCCAACTCCTGGATTTCTGCCGGAAAGTCCCAAGAGAACAGAATTTCCTTATCGGCCGATACGGCAGCATCAATATCGGCCTCAAGTTCTCGGACATTTCCGGGCCAGTAATATTCAGACAGCCGCTGCAATGCTGACCGTGAGATCTCCCGTGTCTTTTTTCCACGCTGCTTGGCGTATTTGTCCAGGAAATAGTGCGCGAGCAGAGGCACATCCTCTCGTCGTTCTCGTAAAGGAGGAATGCGGATTTCGATCTTCCGCAGCCGCTGATACAGATCACGAGGAAAGTCTCCTTGACTCACTGCTTGCCCAAGGTCTCTATTGGTCGCCGCGATGATCCGGATATCCACCTTTCGCGGTCGTTCATCTCCCATACGGGTAATTTCTTTCTCGTCAACTGGTTTGAGCAGTTTTGGTTCCAATTCTTTCTGTAAGACGCCGATCTCGTCCAGGAAAATCGTTCCTTTATGAGCGAGTTCAAATCGCCCTTTCTTATCCGTTACCGCGCCGGTAAACGCCCCGCGCACGTGCCCAAACAATTCACTTTCCGCCGCCTCTTTCGCAATATTTGGCAAATCCACATCGACAAACGGTCCATGGGAGCGAGAGGACTGAGCATGGATAGCGCGCGCTACAACGCCTTTCCCAGTTCCGGTCTCCCCCAAAATCAACACGCTGGTGTCTTTCGAGGCAGCCTCCTGAATCTTTTCATAGACTTGCCGCATTTTTTTACTGCCGCCCACAAGCGTATGGGGCCATTCCAGCGCTTCGTGAGGATCGGCTGCTTCCTGACCTGTGATCTTGGGCGCTGCCCCACCTCGCGTATTCTCTACGGCTAGTTGCCCAAGCAAGGACAAAAACTCAATATCTTCTCGATAAAATGACGCTGCGGGAGGCCGACGATTTATACAGAAAAAGCCAACCTCCTGCTTCCGCAAAGAGAGCGGCACAAGGAAAGAGAGCGGCACAAGGAGAGTAGCATTCTCCTGAATATATTCTCCTTGCCAAAGACGTTGAAGGAATGATTCGTCAGCAATTTTGATCCGCTCACCCCTGTGAGGAGCAAAACCGTGAATCCCGACTCCGCAGAAGAGGTTACGATTGTCTGGCAGAAAAATTCCCACGAAACCTCGATCCGCCTGGAGAACGCGAAGAATCGCCGCCATCAATTTCTCAAAGAGCTCTCCTATGTCAGGCGCCTCCTTCGTTTTTCTGAGCAACTCCTCTACTATCTCTTTTCTCTCTGGGATCAGCGGAAAATCTTTTGACAACTCTCCTTTATGAGTTAGTATTGTTGCTGCTTCTACCATCTCATTTTCCGAAGGCTTTGTTCTATCAAGATCTTTTTGTCCGACCACAATGAG
Source organism: uncultured Enterobacteriaceae bacterium (assembly GCA_964618735.1). Classification (GTDB taxonomy): domain Bacteria; phylum Desulfobacterota; class Binatia; order Bin18; family Bin18; genus SYOC01. The sequence goes on along the minus strand of CAZUFQ010000460.1, from coordinate 3,397 downwards.
CTCGTTCCCTTCCAAGCGCTGACTCTGTGCGACCTCTTTGGTGTAGAAAAGCAGCTCGTAGTCCCCAATCTCAATCTTGCTGCCGTTATGAAGAAGTTGTTTGGAGATGATCGCTCCTTCGACTTTCGTGGAATGAAGGCTCCCTAAGTCGCGGATAAAGTACTGTTCCCTTTCACCAGGCGCTCGGACAATCGCCGCATGATGACGGGACACTTTCAAAGTTGGGTCGGGGAGCACTATAGCGTTGGTCTCGGACCGACCTACCGGGATAATATCGTTGTCGGTGAAAATCACTTCTTCACGGAATTCGTTCCTCTTGGTGATTACTACCCTTGGCATTCAGCATTCCTCTCCCTTGCCCGAATACTGTGCAGATTTAGGTCTACATGTCAATTTGTTGCTTAGCCAAGGTAAAGAATATTCGCAAGACGCATGCTGTCAGAGAAAGGAAAAAATGAGTCACACTCGGGGAATTTTGGTTGGGTTCACGTGGGAAGACTTAACGGACGACTAGATCAGCAGGGCTTAGGACAGTGCGGAGGACTGCGGCATCGAGCGCCCATCCTCATAGCAGCCTTCCCACACTCCGTCCAGCGTCGACGCTCCTTTCCTCTACCTACATACTACAGCCTCATCTTCCAGGAGAAGCATAGGCCTGAGGTCCCGACACCGGACGCAAGTATGAGGGAAAGCGTGTCCGGTCGGATATGGGGGGCGTAGCCCGGGCTTTATTGACGCCCAGGCGTTTGAGTAACCGGTGCATGTAGGTAGGTGTCAATCCTAATGCCCGAGCGGCAGCTGTGCAGTTGCCGTCGTACTGCGCCAGCGTGCAGCGTAGAAACTCACGCATGATGGCGGTGCGAACTGTATAATAATTCAGGTCAGTGCTAGAGAAGACCTGCCACAACTCGTTGATGCAAGAGTCAAGGGCCACGTGGGAAGTCGGAGCAGCCACCAACGCCGACAGGTCCTGAGCCGTCACTTGCGACCCTTGGCTGAGCACCACCGCCCGCTTAATCACATTGGCCAACTCACGTACGTTACCCGGCCAGTCGTAAGCGCACAGGAGTTCCTGCGCCTCGGGAGTGATCTCCATAGCGGGCCTCTTGGACTCGGTAGTGAAGCGGTGGAGAAAGAAGCGGACGAGGGGCGCGAGGTCCTCTTGTCGCTCCCGCAACGGCGGTAAGTTGATAACGATTCCATTGAGGCGATGGTAGAGGTCCTCGCGGAAGCGGCCGGCGCGAATCAAGGCTCTTGGCTCCTGATTTGTGGCGGCGATAATGCGGACATCTACCCGCCGCGGCGTACGCGCTCCGAGACGATAAATCTCAGGCTCCTGGAGTACTCGTAGGAGCTTCGATTGTAGGAAAAGGGGCATGTCGCCGATCTCGTCCAAGAAGATGGTGCCGCCGTCTGCGCGTTCAAATAAGCCCTGTTGTGCGGTGACAGCTCCGGAGAACGCTCCGCGTTCGTAACCAAACAGCTCGCTCTCGAGCAACGTGTCGGGGATTGCTGCACAGTTAATAGGGACAAACTTCCCTGTCCGCTTGCTTCCGGCATGAATGGCCCGAGCAAACATCTCCTTGCCTGTCCCGGTCTCGCCCAGCAGCAAGACCGTGATTGTGTCGCACGCCACCCGCTGCGCCATTGTTATGGCTCGCTGCATGGCAACGCTCCGCCGACCTACGATGTGGTAATAGGGGTCCTCCACCACTGAGAGACGTTTCTCTTCTCTTTTAAGCATATCGGGTTCTGTAGCCTGTTGTACGGTTGGGGCAATGTAGTCTTGTTCGAATAGGTTGCCTGATAAGACAGTCATACGTTCCTCTCTTACAGCTGAACTGGGCCGCGGAGTTGGTGAATCCTACTGGCACGATGACCCTGGGTATTCCTAACTTCTGATTGTTACCGCTCATCTAGATGCAACGGCTTGCCGTCTCCTGTGTGGTTTCTTCTGTCTCCTCTTTGCACACGCGGCGCCAACCAGAAGAAGAAAGACGCGTGAGGCGTGTATGGCTAAAATATAAAGATTTCAAAGAGTTAGGAAACTGTGCGTAAAGCAAGTGAGAGTACAGCGGAATTCAGGACAGAGGAGAGTGGGATCAGGTCTCTAATTTTTAGAGAGGCAGGAAACGGCGCCATGAGAGGTGAGCCGGATGGCTATCATCAGCACGATTAGAAGGATGCTGCATACGAATGGAACCTATTCTCGCAGACATGCATGACAAACCACTAATAAAAATCATGAAGTGAAACCAGTTGACTGGCGGTCTCGCCCCCAAGAAAAATATTTTTCAGAGAAAAGCCTCTCCATCCCGCGGGTGACGAAGAGTAGAAGAAGTGAGATGCCAATGCGGTCCCTCAGGCAGACCTCTCTAAAATTTAGAGACCGAGGCGCCTACATTACTCCTTCTCGGTTCTTATAGTCGTCCATTTATCCTCCAAAATCAGCGTTTACCTCACTCGCAGTTACGATGCCAGGTGTGGCACGCCCCATGCTCTATCTGCAGCGAGAGGCAAGAAGCCAGTACGGGAAAAAACACCATACCAACACGCCGCCTGCTCTTGATCGACGGAGTGCAGGCTGTTCGCAAGGGGACCGCAAGTGAGGAAAACGTTGGGTTAGCCACAGCGCCGTTCCTCGTAACGAAACCATAAGGACACAGGAGACAGCATCATGACACGCGCCAAAGGGAACAAGAAAGCGATACCGTCTCAGTTGCAGGAGCAAATCCGCAACGTAGTTTTTAACCGTCTCGCACGCACGAGCGAGGGATCGGCTCCAGTCCCGCATTCTCCTGTTCTAGACACATGCCTACTGCACTTAGTCCAGGCGGTAGGGAGTGAAGTAGAGGATGATAGCCTGGTGGCGGCGATCGTTGCAAACCTGGTGAACACGCATATCGTGCGGCTGCAAGGGACCTTCAAAGGAACCAGGTTAGTAATTGTCTAGCCTGGGTCGAGGGAGTCTCCATTTTACCCTCACAGGGTGGACCCCGGCATGTGGGGTGCTGAAACCCTGCCCAAGCATGAGGTGCATATGATCTTTCTAGCCATAGTTAAACAGTGGGAGCACTGCCGTCGCAAGTGTATTCGTGCTGCAGCATTACCGAACGACTTTACCAAGGCCACAAACTTCCAAGAGCTGTTCCAGGTTTTGGACATGAAAGGCGGCCTGTGGGGATCACAAAAATACTATTCGGCTGCAGAACTCAAACGATTGATCAACCGTGTCCGTAGCTGCAACCCCGCGTTGCAGCTGCCCTTAGCCCTGATCCCGGATACTGGAGGACTTCGTGAAAAGACCAAAGCATTGTGTGACACAGAGAAGACACCCAGTGCGTCCTAGGCATTAGTTTCGTGCCCTTACGCCGCTAAAGGAAGCACCTTTTCAGGC